>CAZMOQ010000062.1:0-6050 GCA_964568155.1 uncultured Clostridia bacterium
AAGTGCGGTACCCATCATAGGTCCGCCTGCAACGTATTTAACCGTTTTGTCCTTTTCGCCGCCGCAAAACGCAACTATATCTTTAAAAGACGTACCTATCGAAACTTTTAGGTTTTTAGGTTCGGTAATTCCGTAACCGCTGACAGTCATAACTATTTCGGTCAAGGGCTTGTTCAGTTCGATTGCTTCGTAACTTGCTATAAGCGTCTTTATGTTTTGTACCGAACAGCCTACGTCCGCAGGTAATTTCCCCGTAGGAACTTTTCTACCCGTGCAACAGTAAATAAGATGTTTTTCGCTGCCCATAGGGTATTGCTTTTTAAGCGCAACTACCTTCATTCCACGTTCGCTGAAAATTTTAATCGCTTCGGGTTTGTTCTTTTCTATGCCGACAACTATATTATCGACGTCAAGCGCCTGCGCAAAGTAATGTATACCTTTTATAATTTCGTCGGTGCGTTCGAGCATAAGCCTGTAATCGCAGTTAAGGTAAGGCTCACATTCGGCGCCGTTTACTATAAGGGTATCGAGTTTGTTTTTAGGCGTCAATTTAATTGCGGTGGGGAAGCCTGCTCCGCCTAAACCGACTATACCTGCAAGGCGGATTCTTTCAATCAACGCTTTGCTTGAAAAGTCCGTCATATTCGGCAAAAGCAATTCTTCGGTTTCGTAATTGTTTTTTATGCGAATATATTTTTGTTTCAGCCCCATCGGGTTTACGATTTCGTCCATAGCGGTTACCGTTCCGCATACGCTTGAATAAACGTTTGCGCTGACTGCGCCGCTCGCTTCGGCTATAAGTTGACCTTTTTTTACTTCGTCGCCTACGTTTACGGTCGGTATCGCAGGTGCGCCTATGTGTTGCGAAACGCTTATCGCAACTTCTTCGGGCGCAGGCATCGTTTCGATAGGCTTGTCCATCGAAAGCGACTTCATATCCCGAACGTGTACCCCGTACGGGTACGGCTTTGGTTTTAGTATCAAATGAATTGCCTCCTTAAGAGTTAGTAATTATTTTATCAAAAATACCTTTCGGTATAATTTTAAGTATTAAGTAAACTGCGAACCCCACCGCAACGCCCGCTATTGCACCAAGCAAAGCAAGGTAAGGGAGCAGCGTAAAAGTTTCTATTGCGCCCGTAACCCAAAAAAATATAACGTTTTGGATAACGTTATGCAAAACCGCACCGCTAACGCTTACCGACACGATAGAAAATTTATCGAACGCAAATTTTATCAACGCATATTCGAATAAAAGCGCAACCAAACTTGCAGGTAAGCCGTATATTACGGCGGAAAGGTTGCCTGCAAACAAACTGCCGAGCAAGCATTTAACCGTTACCGTTATAAATGCGCTGCCGCCGCCGTATAAAAGCAAAGCCAAAAGGGTAAATACATTACTGACGCCGAGTTTTGCGCCTGCTATAAACAACGGCGGAAATAAACCTTCTATTATATACGCTATAAGCGCAAGTGCCGTAAGAATTCCCGTCCCTGCGATTTTTTTTGAATGAAATTTATTCATTATCCCAAAATCGGGGCGTTTATTCCGTTGCCCGTCCCCTTGATTATCAATTTATGCGGAACGCATATAACGCTTTCTCCGCTTTTGGTTATTTTTTTAGAGTGAACGCAGTCTTGTGAAGGGCAGTTTGCGCTTTCTATAAAAGCGTGCTTTTTAATTTTATCGATTACTATAACGTTTTCGTCGTTATTTACCGATAAAGTTAAAGTTTGTTTGTCGTTTTCAACAACCTTTATATTTTCGCTTGAAAAGTTAAGTTCGTCGGCGGAAAAATCGTAAACGGCTATTACCGTTTTATCTATAGAAATTTCTATTTTTTTAAGTTCACCCTTGTCGGCGAATATCACGAAACTTAAAAACAGCGCAAGCACGGTCAAAAAAACCGCAACGTATACGATAACGTCCAAACGCTTAAACGCCTTAACGCTTTTAAGGTCGTTTGCGGATAAATTTTTCATAACCGTACGTTCCTTTTAACTACTTGTATATAATTATACTTGAAATGTAAAAGCAAGTCAATAAATATAAGGGGCAAAGTCGTTAAGCGTAGAAAAAAATTTTTAAATTTTGTAATAAAAGTTATATAATTTGATTGACAAATTATTAAACAGAGTTTACAATTATAATAAAGGAAAAGAAATTTATGGGAAAAAGCGTATACAGTTTAATATTGAGTGACGAAGTAATGAGCATTATCGACAAATTAGCGGATAGAAGCGGAACCAGCCGTTCTAATTACGTTAATCAACTTTTAGCCGCAAGCGTGACTTACGAAACGCCTGAAATGCGTATGAAAAGAATTTTCGCTTCGGTGGAAAATTTACTTTCCGAACACGAAAGTTTAAGGTTTTTCGGGCAGCCTGCAGGCAGTATGCTTACGGTAAAAAGCGCACTTGCTTATAAATATAAGCCGACCGTTAAATATTCGGTTGAAATTTACGGATTTAACGAAAAAAGCCCGTATTTAGGCGAGTTCAGGGTATCGTCCCGTTCGGGCAACGGATTTTTTATCAATGCGATAGAAGATTTCTATAAACTTTGGATTGCGCTTGAAAAAAAATACGTTTCGCAAAATATTAGTTACGAAGTCGTAGACGGCAGGTTCAGCCGAGTGTTTTGTAAGCCTAAGGGCGAATATTCCGCCGACGAAATTGCAAAAATTATAACCGATTACATAGATATTTTCGATACGCTTATAAACGAATATTTTTCTAATCTGGAAAATTTACAATTTACGATAAAAAAGTTAGAAGAAGGGTTTAAAAAATCTTTTAACGGAAAACCCTTGATATAAGGAGGTATTGTTATGAATAACTCGAAGTTTACACAAAAATCGATAGAAGCCGTAAATAACGCTCAAAATACGGCAAGCGAGAACGGCAATCCCGAACTTTGTCAGGAACATTTGCTGTCCGCATTAGTAAAGGAAGGCTTATGCCGTCAACTTATAGAAAAAGCAGGCGTAAACGCCGACGCCTTTGAAAAAGAAGTCAATAATTTAGTAAATAAATTGCCGAGAGCAAGCGGCGGAAATTTGAATTTATCCCCGAAGTTGAATCAGGTTCTTATGCAGGCGGAAAAAACCGCAACCGAAATGAAAGACGAATTTATTTCGGTAGAACATTTGTTTATAGGTTTATTGAAAAAGCCGTCCGACGAAGTTTCAGCGGTTTTCAAAAAATTCGGCGTAACCGAAGATAAGTTTATGAAGGCGTTATCCGAAGTAAGGGGTAACGTAAGAATAACTACGGATAATCCCGAAGACACTTACGACGTGTTGAATAAGTACGGCGTGGACTTGGTAGAACGGGCAAGGGCGCATAAACTCGACCCCGTTATCGGCAGGGATAGCGAAATCCGTAACGTAGTGCGTATTCTTTCAAGAAAGACTAAAAACAACCCCGTTCTTATCGGCGAGGCAGGCGTAGGTAAAACCGCCATTGCCGAAGGGCTTGCAATAAGAATAATGAAGGGCGACGTTCCTGCGTCCCTTAAAGACAGAAAACTTTTTTCGCTCGATATAGGTTCGCTTATCGCAGGCGCAAAGTATAGGGGCGAGTTCGAAGAAAGGCTTAAAGCCGTGCTTGCGGAAGTCAAAAAAAGCGAAGGTAAAATAATACTTTTCATCGACGAACTTCACACGATAGTCGGCGCAGGCAAAACCGACGGCGCAATGGACGCAGGCAACTTGCTTAAACCTATGCTTGCAAGGGGCGAACTTCATTGTATAGGTGCAACCACGCTTGACGAGTATCGTAAATATATAGAAAAAGACCCCGCTCTTGAAAGAAGGTTCCAACCCGTCACGGTAGACCAACCTACCGTTGAAGATACCATATCTATTTTAAGGGGATTAAAGGAGCGTTACGAAGTATTCCACGGCGTAAAGATAAACGATTCAGCGATAATAGCGGCTGCAACCCTTTCCGATAGGTATATAACGGATAGATTTTTACCCGATAAGGCAATCGACTTGATAGACGAAGCCTGCGCTATGATAAAAACCGATATGGATTCTATGCCGTCGGAAATCGACGATATAAGAAGAAAAATAATGCAACTTGAAATAGAAGAAACCGCTTTGAAAAAGGAAACTGATGCGCTATCTACCGCACATTTGGAAGAACTTAGAAAGGAAAAATCCGAATATCAAAGCAAATACGATGAAATGGTTGCAAAATGGCAAACGGAAAAGAACAGCATAGGCAAGGTTCAAAAATTAAGGGAAGAACTTAATACCGCAAACGCCGAACTCGAAAAAGCCGAAAGAGAATACGACCTTGATAACGCAGGTAAGTTGAAGTACGGCAAAATTCCCGAACTTAAAAAGGCTTTGGAAGAAGCCGAAAAACACGGCGCCGATAAAGATAATTCGCTTTTAAGGGATAGGGTTACCGAAGAAGAAATCGCAAAAATCATATGCCGCTGGACGGGTATTCCCGTATCGAGACTTATGGAAGGCGAAAGAGAAAAACTTTTGGGGCTAGAAGACGTTCTTCATAAAAGAGTTATCGGGCAAAACGAAGCCGTTGAAAAAGTAGCCGAAGCGATAATGCGTTCAAGGGCAGGTATAGCCGACCCGAACAGACCTATAGGTTCGTTTATATTTTTAGGACCTACGGGCGTAGGTAAAACCGAACTTGCAAAAACGCTTGCCGAAACGCTTTTCGACGACGAGCGCAATATGATAAGAATAGATATGAGCGAGTATATGGAAAAATTCGCCGTATCCCGTCTTATAGGTGCGCCTCCGGGATACGTCGGGTTCGAAGACGGCGGTCAACTTACCGAAGCGGTAAGAAGAAAACCGTATTCGGTAGTTTTGTTCGACGAAATAGAAAAGGCACATCCCGATGTTTTCAATATACTGTTGCAGGTTTTGGACGACGGCAGAATAACCGATTCTCAAGGTAGAACGGTGGATTTCAAAAACACTATTATAATATTGACATCAAACATAGGTTCTAACGTCATACTCGAGAATATAGATTCCGACGGGGAAATTTCTTCAAGCGCAAAAGCGGAAATAAATAAGATGCTTAAAACGCACTTCCGCCCTGAATTTTTGAATAGACTTGACGAAATCGTATTCTATAAACCGCTTACAAAGAATGAAATAGGCAGCATAGTGGATTTAATGATTAAGTCCTTGCAAAAACGGTTAAGCGAAAAACAACTTACTTTAACGCTGACTGAAAAGGCAAAGGAATTTATCGTAGAAAACGGTTACGACCCGATTTTCGGCGCAAGACCGTTAAAGCGTTTTATACAGCATAACGTAGAAACTATGTTGGCAAGAAAAATCATCGCCGACGAATATTTGCCAAACTCGGTAGTTACCGTCGATGCCGACGAAAACGGTTTGTATACAAGATAATAAAAAAGTCCGTAGCGGAAAGCACGCCGTTACGGGCTTTTATCGTTTACTTAATTGTAATTTTAAAATAAATGTGATACAATATTCATAGTTGATTTTTTTCGTGAAAAAAAATAATATGTATCGTGTGAGCAATAGATTCTTCGTTCCGCTCAGAATGACAGGAGAAGAACGCTTAGAATGACAATATCCCTGTCATACTTCACAGGCTTGTAAAGCCTGTGAAGTATCTAAAAAAGATTCTTCAATGTTCGCCGTTGCGAACATACTTAAGGATGACGGCAGTTCTGTCATACTGAGCAGGCGAGCATAGCGAGCCTGTCGAAGTATCTAAAAATGTAAAAGTAACAGTAATGCAATTACTGACAAGGGATACAAGTAGATTCTTCGTAAGCCCGTCAAAGCGGGGCGGGCTTAGAATGACAGGATATAAACATTATTAAAAAATTCGCTAAAAGATTTTGCTTTAGCAAAAGATTTTAGTGAAAAAGGAAAAACCAACTTTAAAGTCTTGCACTTTGTTTTTCACCAAAGTGCTGGCAAAAGGTTGTGTTTTGACGCCGTCATACTGAGCAGGCGAGCGTAGCGTATCTCCCCCCTGTCATACTGAGCAGGTTTGCTTGGCAAACCTGTCGAAGTATCTAAAAA
>CAZMOQ010000063.1:0-5824 GCA_964568155.1 uncultured Clostridia bacterium
AAAAAATCTTTAGATAAAAGGAATTTTTCTATGATTTTATTCGTTTTTAAAAATTTTTTTCAACCTGTCAACGTCAAATTTAGGTATGTGGTTTTCGTCTAACAATCCGTTGACTTCTTGTTGAACGTCCGACACCTGCGTGTAACAAAAACCTTGAAATTGACAACGGTACACGCCTTTAACTAGTTTTTCTAACCTAGCGTAAAATTCTTCGTTTGAATTTGCGCTTTTACCGTATCCCCAGTTTTCTCCGCCTGAATTGCTATTCATTGCGATGCCGCCGAATTCGTCCAACAAAACGGGTTGTCCTTTATACGTTGCGCCTTCCGCCATCAAATTTTTTCCTTTAGGATTTAGCGTGTTATAATCGCTGTTTATGTATTTTTCGTCAAATTCACTGTCATCGAACGAGTAGTCGTGAATCGTGATTAAGTCGGTTGCATCCAAGTTTTCCCAACCATCGTTAGTTGAAATCGGGCGAGTATCGTCAAGCGCTTTTGCCGTATAATACATTGCGTGCCCTAAATTTTGTTGCCGTTTATCCGTTAAAACTTGGTAAACACCCCAACTTTCGTTAAGCGGCACATATGCGGCAACCGACGTAAAGTTTTTTGCGGCGGCTACGATATCCGCCCATTCTTTTACGTACGCTAAAATTTCCCTTTCGCAAAAATCGTATGCAGAAGGCATTTCGCACCAAGTTAAAAACCCTATTTCGTCAGCCAAATAATACCAGTACGGGTCTTCTAATTTTTGGTGTTTTCTTGCCCCGTTAAATCCCATCGCTTTGCAAAGTTCAATATCTTTCTTTAAAGCGTCTACGCTAGGCGGCGTTGTTCCGCTTTCTAGCCAGTAACCTTGGTCTAAGACAAGCCTTTGGTAATACGGACGGTTGTTTAAGCAAAATTTTCCGTCCTTGCTTATTGAAAATTTGCGCATACCGAACCTTGTTTCCGCACTGTCGATAACCTTTCCTTTTGAATACAATCGCATAGTGGCGTAATATAAAGCGGCGTGTTCCGGAGACCATAAATCGATTTTACCGTGCATAGAACGGTTTGCAATTTCAACTACATATTTACAAGTTTTTCCTTTTAAAGAAAGTTTTTGAGTAACTACTTCCTTGCCGTCTTTTTCTACCGTGATTTCAAAAGCGTCGGCAATACCGTAAAGCGTTTCTATTTCGCCGCTGATTAAACAATTATCTATATCGGGAATAATAGAATATGAATTTATACAATCTTTTTCAAAAAATTCTATCCATACGCTTTGCCAAATACCCGTTGAAGGGGTATACCTACATCCGAATCTTTCGTTAGTCCAACTTTGTTTGCCTCGAGGCTGGGCTTCGTCATAAGAGTCAAAACATTTTACGACGATAGTGTTTTCGCCTTTCACGATATATTGAGTTATATCTTTATTAAACGGCGCATATCCGCCCGTATGCGTTAAAGCGTGTTTGCCGTTTATGTAAACGTCGGCAACATAATCGACGCCGTTAAAACACAAAAGCGCATTCTTATCAATATTTTCTATATAAAAAGAACGTTTATACCATACCGTATCGCATTTTTCGGCGTTACCTATACCACTCGCTTCATATTGAAAACAAAACGGCACGTTGATTTTATCTTTTAACTTAACGTTGCAACTTGCTAAACTGCGTTGCTCGCCCGTGCCTGCAAAATCCTTTTCAAATTCCCACTCGCCGTTTAGCGGTATCCATTCTTTTCTACGAAATTGCGGCCTGGGATATTCGTTTCTCTCAAGTTTATTAGTGCTCATCTAATCCTCCTATTTTGTTTACAAGCCCTGAGATTAGAAAAACCACAGGGCTTGCGTTTTTATATTTTAAATAACGCAAAATAAGTAAAAACAAATCGTTCAAAAATTTATTGCTTATTTTTTTCTTTTGCGTATTCTAAGAATTCGGATAGTCTGTCAAGGTCGTCACGGGTGTAATAGTCGATATAAATTCTACCTTTATGGTCGTTGCCGATTGCGTTTACTTTAGTGCCTAGCACACGTTGCATTTCGGCGATAAGTTCTTTTAATTCTACCGAAAGTTCTTGCTTTTTCTTCTTTTTTTCTTCGGGCGGAGTAAAATAATCTTTTACTTGTTGTTCCGCATCCCTTACCGAGCAAGCGTCTTTTACGAATTTGCTTGCAAGGCGAATTTGGTCGTCGGCAGGAACGGTTACAAGCGTTCTTGCGTGACCTGAAGAAAGCGCACCCGATTCAATCATTTTTATAACTTCGGGAGTTAATTGCAAAAGCCTTAAAGTATTAGATATCGCAGGACGGGATTTACCTATACGGTCGGCAAGTTCGTCTTGCGTAAGACCGTAATCGTCCATAAGCGAACGCATTGCGTTTGCCGCTTCTATCGGGTTAAGGTCTTCCCTTTGCAAGTTTTCTATAAGCGAAATTTCTTTTATTTGTCTTTCCGTATAATTCTTTATTATTACAGGCACTTTTGACAGCCCTGCAAGTTTACTTGCACGCCATCTTCTTTCGCCTGCGATAATCATATAACGGTTACCGCTTTTGTTTACGATAATCGGCATAATTACGCCGTGTCTTGCAATCGAGTTCGAAAGTTCGTTTAATGCGTTTTCGTCAAAAACTTTTCTCGGTTGGTTAGGGTTGGCGAAAACGGTATCGATATCGATTTCCGTAACGCCCGTAGTTTGAGTTTCGTCTTCTTCGAATAATAAACTTTTTCCGTAATCTTCTTCGGTTTCGGCGAAAAGCGCTGAAAGACCTTTACCTAATCCTCTGTTGTTTTTCATTTTAAGTTCCCCCTGTTATTTAGTGTTTCTTGCAAGATATTCTTCAGTTAAAGCAAGGTATGCTTTTGCGCCCGAACACCTCGGGTCGTGAAGCATTATAGGAACGCCGTGACTCGGTGCTTCCGCAAGACGAATGTTCCTAGGAATAACCGTATCGAACACCCGTTTACCGAAAAATTTACGGATTTCTTCGGAAATTTGACGGGAAATTATCGCTCTGTTATCGTTCATCGTAAGAACTACGCCTTCTATTTTAAGTTTATCGTTCAAATGCTTTACTACAAGTTTTATCGTATTCATAAGTTGGCTTAAACCTTCCATTGCGTAATATTCGCTTTGGATAGGTATTATAACCGTATCCGACGCAGCAAGTGCGTTTATGGTTAAAAGCCCTAACGATGGCGGACAGTCTATCGTTATATAATCGTAAAACTTCCTTACTTCTTCAAGCATTTTACGCAAAACCCGTTCCCTGTCTTTGATATAAACAAGTTCGACTTCGGCGCCCGCCAAATCTATGTTAGACGGCAAAATATCTAGATTGTCGATAGAAGTTTTAAGAGCGATAGAAGAAACCGGGGTTTCGTCTATCAAAGCGTTGTAAACCGAAGTTTTTATATCCGATTTAGCAAAGCCTAAGCCCGTCGTTGCGTTGCCTTGCGGGTCAAGGTCGATTATTAAGACCTTTTTCCCTTTATTTGCAAGGTACGCCGACATATTGACGCAAGTAGTTGTTTTGCCTACGCCGCCTTTTTGATTAGAAAATGCAATTACCTTTCCCATAAATATCCCTCCGAGTGTTTCTTGTGTAGTAATTGTTTATAGTTATTCGTTTCCGTTGTCGGAATTATCTTGTGTTTCGGTTGCGATATCTTTTTTATCTTCTTCGTCGGTTTTTTCTTTAACGATTACGTTCTTTCTTGCAAAAGGATTTTCTTGCAAACGCTTTTCGTTTTCGTCCATAAAACTTTCGATTTCTTCGATAGATTTACCTTCCATAAGCATATCTACTTCTTCGGTAAATATCGTTTCTCTTTCAACCAAAAGCCTTGCCATATTATCTAATATTTGTTTGTTTTCGGCAAGTAATTTACGGGCTTTTTCAAGCGCAGTGTTGACTATATCGTTAATTTCTTCGTCAATGGTTGCGGCGGTTTTTTCGCTGTAAGTAACGTGTGAAGCCATATCTCTACCGATAAACACTTCGCCGTCGCTGCCGTAACTGATAGGTCCTAACTTATCGCTCATACCCCATTGAGTAACCATCATTCTTGCACGCTTCGTAACGGCTTGAATATCTCCCGACGCACCTGCGGAAATATCTTTTATGACAAGTTCTTCGGCAACTCTACCGCCTAACGTCATAACGATATCGTCCAAAAGTTTCGCTTTGGTTAAATGATTATCGTCATTGTCGGGACGAGTCATAGTGTATCCTGCCGCCTGACCTCTTGGAATAATCGAAACTTCGTGCACGGGGTCGCAATGCGGTAAAAGCCTTGCGAGTATTGCGTGCCCTGCTTCGTGGTATGCGGTGATTCTTTTATCGGTTTCGGTAACAAGCCTGCTCTTTTTTTGCGGCCCGATTAGAACTTTGTTTATGCCTTCGTAAAGGTCTTTGTTTGTGATGGATTTTCTATTTGCCCTTGCTGCCAAAATAGCCGCTTCGTTGAGCAAGTTTTCTATATCCGCACCCGAGAAGCCACTCGTCATTCTAGCAACCGTTTTGAAGTTTACGTCAGGTGCCATAGGTTTGTTTCTGGAGTGTACTTTTAATATGGCTTCCCTACCCTTTACGTCGGGAATATTCACATAAATTTGACGGTCGAAACGCCCCGGTCTTAAGAGTGCCGGGTCCAAAATATCCGCCCTGTTAGTCGCAGCCATAACGATAATGCCTTCGTTCGTTTGGAAACCGTCCATTTGAACGAGTAGTTGGTTAAGCGTTTGCTCTCTTTCGTCGTGTCCACCGCCTAGTCCCGTGCCTCTTTGACGGCCTACTGCGTCGATTTCGTCGATGAATACTATGCAAGGTTGGCTTTTCTTTGCGGCGTCGAATAAATCCCTTACCCTAGACGCACCTACGCCGACGAACATTTCAACGAAGTCCGAACCGCTTATCGAGAAGAACGGAACGCCTGCCTCGCCTGCAACGGCTTTCGCAAATAGGGTTTTACCCGTTCCCGGAGGCCCTACAAGCAAAACGCCTTTGGGGATTCTTGCACCGAGTTCGGAGAATTTTTTAGGATTTTTCAAAAATTCGACTACTTCTTGAAGTTCTTCTTTTTCTTCTTCCGCACCTGCTACGTCGGTAAAACGAACCTTAAGGTTATGCGTTTGCCTTGCGTTTGTTTTGGCAAAAGTCATTGCGCTTTTGGTTCCGCCACCCATAGAACGGCTGAAAATGAAGAAAGCGACTATCATAAGAACGACCATTATTACGTACGGAATAATCGAAGCCCAAATAGAACCTGCGTTAGGGTCGGTTCCGTCGTAACTTATTTTATTTTCTTTCGCAAGACCTTCGTTTATTTTGATTATTGCGTTCTTGTAATTCGTTATATCTTGCGAATTTTGCAAATTAGTGTAGTAAACCTTTGTTACTTTTGTTACTTTCGCACCGTTGGTACGGGTTAACTGCACCGTCATATAAACGTTGTAATTATCGAATTTGATTTTCGTTATCGTTTTTGTGGTTATGTTTGAATTATCTAGGTCGTCTATGACATCAAGATTCTGCTTTCCCGTAGATTCTTCTTCGGCGGTTATGCCGATTGCCTGTTCGAAAACGCTTGTGCTGATATAGGTTTTTGATTGACATGACGATGCGAACGATAGTATCGCTATAACCGCAACTATCGTCAAAATCACGCTTATCAAAATGCCTGTGTTAGATTTTTTCAATTTTATCTCCTTTTATTTCTTTACTTATTTTTTTATTTAGGTTAAGAACGCCAAATAAAAATTCAACGTCAAATATAAACTATAAGAAGTAAATATTTTGCTTATCGGCAAAATATTTGCAAAACTAT
>CAZMOQ010000064.1:0-5674 GCA_964568155.1 uncultured Clostridia bacterium
ATCCTGTCATTTCGTATCCTGTCATTCTTGAGTTTGTTCGCTATGGCGAACAAACTCAAGAATCTAAAAATATTACTAAAAAACAAAAAGAGTTCGATATAATACCGAACTCAAAAAAAACTAAAGATATAAAATTTTCTACGTAAAAACATATAATGCCGACCGATAGATTTATTCTATCGGTTTTAGTTTATTTAATACGTTTTCGAAATAATCGGGTAACGGGGCTTCGAAAGTCATAATTTGCCCCGTAGACGGGTGGCATAGAGTGAGTTTGCAAGCGTGCAACAACTGACCGTTTAACGCAAATTTTTGATTTTTAAAACCGTATTCGGGGTCGCCGACTACGGGATGCCCCATATGTTTTGCGTGTACCCTTATTTGATGCGTTCTACCCGTTTGCAACGAAAATTGCATAAGCGTATATCCTTGATAGCGTTTTAACACTTTATAATCGGTTACAGCCCTTCGCCCTTGCGACGAAACAGCCATTTTTGTTCTGTCTTTTTCGCTACGGGCTATAAAGGTTTCGATTCGACCTTCGTCCTGTTTGACTACGCCTTCGAGCAAAGCGAAGTAAATACGCTTACAAATTTTTTCTTCGATTTGTTTTGACAACGATAAATGCGCTTTATCGTTCTTTGCAACGACAAGTAGCCCCGAAGTGTTTTTATCTATCCTATGAACGATTCCCGGTCTTATAACTCCGTTGATTCCCGACAAACTGTCCAAATGATACAATAAAGCGTTTACAAGCGTGCTTTCCGTGCCGTTTCCTGCGTGAACAGTCAGCCCCTGTTGCTTGTTTATTACCGCTATGTCGCTATCCTGATAAACGATATCGAGCGGAATATTTTCAGGCTTAACGCTAAGTTCTTCAAGTTCGGGAATTTCGACTTGGATTATTTCGCCTGATTTTAACGACTTATTCGCCTTAACCGACTTGCCTAAACAAAAAACAAGACCGTCATCGCAAAGTTTTTTTACGTACGACCTTGTTAAAGCAGTCATAGACGAAATAAAAACGTCAACTCTTTTACCTATAAAATCTTCGGAAACCTTAAATTCTTCTTTCATTTTAAACTTTTATTTTTTTTCGCAAAAACGGCTTCGGCATCTAAAAACAAATAGTGAATAACGAAGATAATAACGCCTACGGTGATTGCTGCGTCGGCAATATTAAAGGTCGGGAAAATATACGTTCCGAACTGAAAACTTAAAAAATCCACGACTTTGCCGAAAGCGAGCCTATCGATAAAATTCCCGATAATGCCTGCAAACAAACACATAACGCCGTACTGCAAAAAGACGTATTTTTTCGCAATAAAAATATAATAAACGAACAGCACGACAAGCGCAAAAACGGTAAGAACTTTAAAAAACATTTGAGCCCAACTTTTACCGCTTAAAAAACTGAACGCAGCGCCTTCGTTAAACGCAGTGGATAAAACGAAAAAGTCTTCTATCACTACGATATCGTCCTTTCCGTCAATATACATTTGATGAAAATAACACTTTAACAGTTGGTCTAATATAATTAAAAAAAACAACAACGCAACCGAAATTATTGTATTTATTCGTCTTCCATTAAGCCTAATTCTTTGCATAAATCCCCCAAATCGAGTTCGCCCGGATTAAGTACCGCTTCCATATCGAAGCCGCTTTCGCTGGGCGTAGTAAGCGCAATATGTTTTTTTATTTCGTCGTTTTTGCCGATATGCAATCGGTCGAAAACAAGGTCTAATTCTTCTATAGCGTTCATCGAAGATTGAGATTTCCCGAGAACTTCTTCTAGGGCAGAAAGTAAATCTTTGCTTTCGTTAACCGCTTTGTAATACGGATAAGTTTCCGCTAAATAGCTGAAATACTTAGACCAACGCTCTTTGAAGTTTTTTAACCGCTCGCACTCGGTTTGATATTTCAACTCTGCGGTATTTTTTATTTCTTCCGCTTTGATTTCGGCGTTTTTAATAATTAAATCGGCTAAATTATCCCTGTTTTTATACGCTTCTAATTCCGATGACAGTCTTTTTATTTCCTGAGTTAATTCAGCGTTCGTTTCCTTTTCCGAAGCAAGTTGTTTTTCGTAACTATTATTGCAGTCGTTGATAATTTCAAGCACTTCGTCTCTTTTGTACTTGCGTTTTAATTTCACTGCTTTAATCCTTATTTCTCAATTTTTTAAGCATATCCGATTTTAACGAATATAATTCGTCGGATAAGTCGACTTTATATAAATGCGGATTATCAAGTCTTTTATGTTCGTCGGAAAGGCTCGATATTTCTTTTTCGGCATACGCTTTAATTTCTTTAAGCGCAGGCAAATCGTACACTAATTCACCGTTTTCTATAACGGGTACCAACAACTTTCTTAATGTATAATTTTCAAAAGTAGTCGTTTTCCACCTTTCGGTCGGGTGGGTTATAGTAAGCGGTTTACTTTCGTCGTATTCTTCTTCGCTTCTTAAATAAATTAAATCGGCTTCAGCCATACCCGTAGTTTTATCGTAAATACGGTAAACGTTTTTGAATCCCGGATTAGTTATTTTTTCCGAATTATCGGAAACTTTTATTTTCGGGGTAACGTTGCCGTCCTTGTCTATAATGGCGGATAACTTATACACGCCGCCCAAAGCAGGCATATCGGCACTTGTAATCAACCTTGTTCCTACGCCCCATAAATCAATCTTTGCGCCTTGATTTTTAAGCGAACTGATAGAATGTTCGTCCAAATCACCCGACGCACAAATTTTAGCGTCCGCATAACCTGCGTCGTCAAGCATTTTTCTTGCCTTTTTACTTAGATAAGCAAGGTCCCCCGAATCCAAACGGATTCCTTTAGGTCTATATCCCTTTTTAACTAATTCGTCAAAACACTTTATAGCGTTGGGAACGCCGCTTTTAAGCGTATCGTAAGTATCGACAAGTAAAAGCGCATTATCGGGATAAACTTCAGCGTAATTCATAAATGCGGTAAATTCGTCGGGGAAATTCATAACCCAACTGTGTGCGTGCGTGCCCGATACGGGAATATCGAACATTTTGCCCGCTAAGACGTTGGAAGTAGAATTACAACCGCCGATAACCGCCGCCCTTGCGCCGTAAATACCTGCGTCGGGACCTTGTGCCCTTCTTAAACCGAATTCCATAACGGAATCGCCCTTAGCGGCATAACAAACTTTTGCAGACTTCGACGCAATAAGAGTTTGGTGATTTATTATATTAAGCAACGCCGTTTCCACTAATTGAGCCTGCATTATGGGCGCTTTTACCGTTAAAATAGGTTCGCCCGGGAAAACCACGGTGCCTTCGGGCACGGCGTAAACGTCCCCCGTAAACTTAAAATCAGCCATATACTTAATAAATTCGTCGCTAAAAATATTCAAACTTTTAAGATATTCTATTTCTTCTTCGCCGAAATCGAGGTTAAGTATATAATCCACCGCTTGTTCCAAGCCGACTGCCAAAGAATAAGTTATAATTCCGTTTTGTCTGAAAAAAATGTCGAAAACGGCAATTTCTTCCTTACGACCTTGCTTCAAATAACCGTCCATCATCGTAAGTTGATAAAGGTCGGTAAGAAGTGAAAGATTTCTACGCATCTGATATCTCCTATAAATAAATCAATTTATTTTTGATTGTTTTCTTCCTGTCTTTGTTTGTAATTTTTATAGTCGGGCTTTTCATTTAAAGCAATGTCTTCGGTTTTGTTCCCCGATACTAAAAAACTTAAAAATATCGACAAAACGACTGCGACCAAATCTATTATAAGCACAGCCCACCACTCTAATTTAGCAAAATCTATAAGCGAATACGTTAAAACGAATAAAAACGTTAAAGCGAACGCAAAAAAATCGACGGGGCTTTTATATATTATCCCGTTAACCAAATACAGCAAACACAAACCTGCGCAAGCCGTGTATAAAAATGCGAATATCGGATGAGCAAAACACACGAATCCGCTGACCGTTATTCTTAAAATCATCACGATAACGGCAAGTATTAAAACCGCAGAAACGGCAAAAATATCTTTCTTGCTTTTTTTACTTAAATTCATAACTGTACCCCTTTAATTTTTATATATTGTAGCACATTTTTTTACGTTTGTAAAGATAATAAAAGGCATTTGCGTTTTGACAAATGCCGAAAAAATTATTTACGAGAGGTAAATTCTATAATAAACGAAGTGCCTTCGCCTAGTTTACTTTCAACCGCCAACAACCAGCCCGAGCGTTTACAAATTTTTTTTACGACGGCAAGCCCTAAACCAAAACCGCCGTTTTTACCGCCGTGCGATTTATCGACGGTAAAAAATCTATCGAATATTTTTTCTTTATTTTCTTCGGCAACGCCGATTCCCGTATCTTTAACAATCAAATACGGTATATTACCCGAACGAACGGTAATTTCTATTTTGCCGTTATCCTTGTTGTATTTTATGGCGTTGCGTATAAGATTGCCTAAAACTTCGTTTACCCTTTCGTACCTGCTTTGAACGGTAACCCCGTCGTCGATATCTTTTACGAGCGTTATATTGCGTTTTTCCATTTGCGGCTTTAAAATTTCGGTTATTTCGTCGGCTATTTTGGAAATATTCACTTCGTAAGAAGGTAAATCGTCGTTATCGAGTTCGTTATAATTTATTATGCAGGAAATAAGTCCCGTTAGCCGTTCGCTTTGCGATATAATTGTGTTAACCGCCATTTTTCGTTGTTCTTCGGTAAGGTTATCAGTTTGCAAAAGTTCGGCAAAACCTTTTATCGAAGTCAACGGCGTATTCATTTCGTGGGTTATATTTGAAATAAATTCGTTTTTCGAATGAGTCGCTTTTATTACAAGTTCTTTTTCTTCCTTAACTTCTTTTATTCTTTCGCTTATTTCTTCGCTCTTTTTATTCATTAAATCTACGAACGGTTGCAATTCTTCGTACTTGGTTTCGACCTTTTTGTTTATAGAACCTTTTTTGGTAAGTTCTTCTACGGGCTTTAAAATAAACGACGTGCAAAAATACGAAAACGTTAAACATAAAAAGACTTCTATAAGTGCCACGACTATTACAGTCGGCAACGCCGAAAGCAAATAATCGGTTTCGCTTTTTATCGGGGTAGAAATTATAAAAGAAAATTCCCCGTAATTTTCACAATAAAACAAGCAATAATTTCCGTTATAGCCGTTGCCCGTATAACTGCCGCCGCCGTTTTCTAAAACGTCAATCGCTTTTGAACCGTCTTTTAGCGGTTTTCCTACGCAATCGGCGTCGTGACTGCTGGCAATAATGATATTCCCCGATAAAACGGTAACGAAAGTGCCGGTTTTGTTAGAAAATTCCAAAGCGTACGCACTGTCGAAAGTTGCTTTTTCATCAACGAAATTTGCGGTGTTTTTTAAATATTTTTCGGTATTTTTTACGTTGTCTTTATAACTCAAATCGGAAGTAACGAGCATTAAAACGAACAAACCGACGAGAGAAATCAACAAGGAATATAAAAAAATTCTCTTTTTCATACGCTAATTACTCACCTTAAACCTATAACCTACGCCGAACACCGTTTCTATATAATTTATCCCTGTTTTTCTAAGCCTTGCTATATGATTGTCGAGCGTTCGGGTTTCGCCTTCATCAAAACCCCAAATGTTTTGCAAAAGTTCTTCCCTTGAAAGAACTTTGCCGTCG
>CAZMOQ010000065.1:0-5624 GCA_964568155.1 uncultured Clostridia bacterium
ATAGCAATATAAATATTAAATTTTTTGTCCAACTTTTGGGGTGCACCCCAAAATAAACTCGGCGTGCTTTTTGCATAAATTGTTTTGTTTAGAAAGATTGTATAACGTAGTTATTGTCAAGTAATTCGTAATTTTCCGCATTCGTGTAGCAGTAGTTTTTACCGTCTTTTTCGTATGCTAAAACTATCGTCAATTTTTCCTTATCGTAACTATTTACGAACTTTATTGCTGTTTCTACACCCATAACGCATAACGCCGTCGATAATGCGTCGGCAAGCGCTCCGTTTTTGCAAATTACCGTCACGCTTTTTATTCCGTTGTCGATAGGGGAACCTGTGTTACAATCTAAAATATGCGAATATCTTTTATCGTTATAATCGTAATATCTTTCGTAAGTTCCGCTTGTCGATACTTGTACGTCGGATAATTTTTTTATTTTAAGCAAAATTTTATTTTGGTCGTCGGGGTGTCTTAACGATAAATCCCAAAAAGAATCGTATTTGTTTTTAAATAATGCGATACTGCTGGAACCCATACTTATATAGCCTTGTTTTAGTCCTTTTTGAACCAAATATTCGTATACTTTATCACAGGCATAGCCTTTAGTAATTCCGCCCAAATCTAATTTTACGCCGTCTTTTAGTTTAGTAAGTTGGTTTCCGTTCAGCGTAAAATTTTCATCGGTACATTTACATAACTCTAATGTCAATTGTATTTCTTCCTTGTCTGGCAGTGTAAAATCATTGTTTTTATAAGTATTTGCGGAAAATTGCCAAAGTTCGGTTAACGGGTAAATGAAAGGATTAAAAACACTGCCCGTTAATTTATTTACTTCCAGCGCAACTTCAAGAATGTTTTTCGTGGTGTCGGAAATCGTTACGCTTTCGCCTTCTTTTAATAAGTTGAATTTTGTTATGTCCGAATTGACGTTTTCGGTGTCTGTATCACTTTGAATTTCTTTTAATAAATCTTCAATATCGTTTGAATAACTTTTTAATTTATTGCCGTCGTAAAAATTAAGCGATATAGGAGCGTTAAAGTAAAAAAAAGAAACGCTTGCGCTAGTACTGCACGCAGTGGTGAAAATTATTAAAAATGAAAGTAAAAACGCTAAAAACTTTTTCATAACCGTATTATATAACATTCGGTTTAATAAATCAAATCATTTTTAGCCTAAAATAATTGATAAAAAAACTTTATAAATAATATAAGCATCATAAAATGCATTTTCATTGACATAAATTTTTATATTTGTTAAAATATTTACGTTAAAAATATAGAAAAAATATTTTATTTTTGGTATAATAATTAGGTATGAATATTTATCGTATCGCCGACGTAACTTTTTCCTTAAAAACGCTGTATAGATATACTGCGGAACTGGTTAAAGATTACGCTGCGGATGGCACACCGCAATTTGATATTACTATAACCGAAGAAGATATCGAAAAGGAACGGGCGCTTGCGCCAGATTTCCATCCTGCGTATCTCGAAAGCCTTGCGGTTTATAGAAAGTTATGTGAGAAAATGACTGCAAAATACAATGGCTTTATATTTCATTCGTCAGCGGTCGCAGTCGACGGGGAAGCGTATTTGTTTACCGCACCGAGCGGAACGGGTAAGTCTACGCATGCATCTTTGTGGCGTGAACTTTTAGGCGATAAAGCGGTTATGATTAACGACGATAAACCTATAATTCGCTATATAGACGACGAATTTTACGTATACGGCACGCCTTGGGACGGAAAACACCGTTTAAGCACGAACTCTAGAGCAAAAATTAAGGCAATTTGCCGAATTCATCAATCGTTGGATAACGAAATAAGTAAAATTTCGGTAAAAGAAATTATGCCTACTTTGTTAAATCAGACTTTACGTCCTAAAAATCCTGCGGAAATGATGAATTTGTTGGACTTAATCGAAAAACTTGTAAACAAGGTCGATTTATACGGCTTGGGCTGCAATATTTCTTTAGATGCGGCTAAACTTTCGTATGAAACGATGAGCGGAAAAAATTAAAAGGGGATATATAATTATGAAAATCAAAAAAGACTTTATTTTAAGAAAAATGAACGATATGAATCTAGTCGTTGCCGTCGGCAGTGCGATAAAAGATTTCAACGGATATATTTCTTTAAATGAAACTGGTTGTTTCTTATGGGAAAAACTTTCCGAAGGCGCAACCGAGAAACAGTTGGTTGAAGCATTGCTTTCGGAATACGACGTTAGCGAAGAAATCGCCGCTAAAGACGTAAAAACTTTTATAGACACGCTTGAAAAAAATAATTTGCTTGAAAAATAATTAGGTCTACTACTATGGATAAAATCGGTTTTGATAATGAAAAGTATTTAAAAATGCAATCTGAAAAAATCACTGAAAGAATAAATTCTTTCGGCGGTAAGTTATATCTTGAATTCGGCGGTAAACTTTTCGACGATTATCACGCATCTAGGGTTTTACCGGGTTTTCAACCCGATAGTAAATTAAAAATGCTTTGTCAATTTAAAGACGAGGCTGAAATTCTTATTGTAATAAATGCCGAAGATATCGAAAACAATAAATATCGCAGTGATTTAGGCATTACTTACGATATGGACGTTTTGCGTTTGATTGACGCATTCAGGGAACGTGGTTTGTACGTGGGCAGCGTTGTTATGACGATGTATAACAATCAACCCAGAGCAATAAGTTTTATGAAGCGTCTCGAAATGAACGGTTTAAACGTTTATAAACATTACGAAATCGAAGGATATCCGTCCGAAGTTGCAAAAATCGTTAGTCCCGACGGGCTTGGCAAAAACGAGTACGTTCCGACGACACGTTCTTTGGTAGTGGTAACGGCTCCCGGACCGGGAAGCGGAAAAATGGCTACTTGCTTATCGCAATTATATCACGAATATATCAGGGGTATAAACGCAGGCTACGCTAAGTACGAAACTTTCCCGATTTGGAACTTATCCATTCAGCACCCCGTAAATATCGCTTACGAAGCCGCCACGGCGGACTTGAACGACGTAAATATGATTGACCCGTTCCATTTGGAAGCGTACGGAAAAACTACGGTAAATTACAATAGGGACGTTGAAATTTTTCCTGTATTGAACGCTATGTTTGAAAAAATAATGGGCGTTTCGCCGTATAAATCTCCGACAGATATGGGCGTTAATATGGCAGGGAACTGCATAATCGACGACGAAGTTTGCCGAACCGCTTCAAAAGACGAAGTTATAAGAAGATATTACAGTGCGTTATGCGACGCAAGAAAGGGCAGAGTTTCAAAAGACGTCGTTGGCAAAATAGAAATACTTATGAGCAAGTTAGGCATTACGACCGACGATAGAAAAGTCGTTCGTGCTGCGATAGATAAATCAGCCTTAACTGGCGGAAATCCTGCCGTTGCAATCCAACTTAACGACGGAACTATCGTAACGGGAAAGGACGGGTATTTGCTCGGTTCGAGTTCGGCTTGTTTAATAAACGTTTTAAAGGTTTTGGCAGGAATTGACGACAGTATAGAACTTATTTCGCCAAAAATCATTGAACCGATACAAAAATTAAAAGTAAACCATATGGGTAGTTTGAACCCTAGATTGCATACCGACGAAGTTTTAATTGCACTTTCCATTTGCGCAGTTGAAAACCCGATAGCAAAAAAAGCGTTGGAACAATTACCTAAACTTAAAAATTGCGAACTACATTCAACTGTAATACTTTCACATATCGACGAAAAAACATTTAAAAAACTCGGCTTACATATAACCACTGAGCCGAACAGGCAAAACACGTCTTTATATCAGGCATAAAATTATGATAACTAAACAAGATTTAATAGACAGTTATAAAAAATATGGCATATCTGAAGAAAACATATGCAAAAGCAGGATAGGGATATACGGCAATCAAGTTGAAGAAATTGCCGTTATTGCTCCTTTGCACCGCCCCGAAGCGTACGAAGGTTTAGGTTGCAAGGTTACGCAACTTTCTTTCGGGTATTATCCTGCGTACCGTATCGAAAAAGATAACGTAAAATTCACGTTCGTATCAACCCAAATAGGCGCTTGCAACGTCGGCGAAATAGTCGTTGCGCTTGCCTTCTCGAATTGTAAAAAGGTAATTTTTACGGGTTCTGTAGGGGCTTTAAAAGACGGTATAAATATAGGCGATATCTTTTTACCTGAATTTTCTATTTGCGGCGACGGTGCGGTAAAATACTTTACCAAAGATAAGGTTGCCGATAATTATTGTTACGGCAAGAAATTTTATCCGAGTGAAAGTTTGCAAAAGCGTTTAATAAGTTATATGGATAAGCAAACGTATACGCCGTATAAGATGATAAAAAATTTCAGCATAGATACCATCGTCGCTCAGTTTATGCATATCGACGAATTTTTGTCTATGGGCGCCGACGTAATTGAAATGGAAACCGCTTTAGTATTTTGCGCCGCCAAAATAACAAATTTGGACGCCGTAGCCATTTTAAACGTTTCCGACAGCACGATTGCGAAAAAATCCTTGCTTGACGGGAGAACTAAGGAAGAATTAGACAAGCATTTTTACACCGAACACACGCTTGTTCCTTCGTTGGTACTCGGTTTTATCGACGATTTATCTAAATGATAAAATAAATTAAGAAAAATAAATAAAAAATTATAAATAAATTTTAAATAACTATTGACAAACGTACCTTTTTAATATAAAATATTGATAAGAAAATTTTTTATTTCATTTTTAACGAAAGGAGTTTTTGTATGGATACGATTCTACTTATAATGTTAATAGTCGATGCGCTTCTACTTGTAGGCGTAATAATAACTCAAGTGCGCACCAAAAAGAACGTAATTGTAAACGAAGTTAAAGACGAACTTACTGAGCCTGAAGTTGAAAAAACGCCTGAACTTGTAATCGAAGAAGCAGCGACGACTGAATCCGTTGTTGAACCTGAGCCTGAAATCGAAGAAGAAAAGGTTGAGAAAGACGCAGTTCTTTTTAACGACGATGACGACGAAGAACAAACTGCCGAAGAAATTAACGATTTGTTTGCAAGTTTATCGATAAACCGCAAGCCCGCAGTTCCGTTTTATACCAAAATGCTCGATGCCGATGAGTCTTTGCAACGCTATTACAACGCTATAAGAAACGAATTTAAATCTTATAGAAATATAAATGCAAGAATTTCCAAAAAAGGCGATACTTTTAGAAAGGGTAGAGAGTTGATTGCTAAACTTACTCTTTCGGGAAAAACCATTAAACTTTATTACAAATTAAACATTGCCGATTACGAAGAAAGCAAATTCCACCAAAAATTTGCAGGCGATAAAAAGACTTATGCGGAAGTTCCTATGTACGTAAAAGTAAAAAGCGACAGGGGACTTAAAAACGCAATTACCTTAATCGGCGAATTGATGAATAAAGAAAACGTTGCTAAAAAGCAAAGATATGCCGAAGTTAATTACATCGAAACTTTGAAAGGTCTTGAAGAAAATAAGTAAAATATTGAACAGTATCGAATAGCAGTTCGGTACTGTTTTTTCGTTTAATAAATTTTTTGATTTTAGTATCGAAAAGTGTAGTAATTAAGTTGACTTTTTTAAAGAATAAATATATAATATCTATGCTAACGGGG
>CAZMOQ010000066.1:0-5610 GCA_964568155.1 uncultured Clostridia bacterium
CATAACAGAACCGCGAACGGTCGGACGAGTACCCATATGTCTGGTCTTTCCGGCTTTACCTATTCTTACGATTTCGTGTTCGGTATTGCCTACTTGACCGATAGTTGCTTTACAAGTTGCAAGAACGTATCTCATTTCGCCGCTAGGCATCTTAAGCGTTGCATACTTGCCTTCTTTCGCCATAAGTTGAGCGCTCATTCCGGCAGCCCTTGCGATTTGACCGCCTTTGCCGGGTTGAAGTTCGATGTTGTGAACGATAGTACCTACGGGAATATTTTCCAAAGGAAGCGTATTGCCTACTTTGATATCCGCATCGGCACCGCTCATAATAACGTCTCCGACCTTAAGTCCTAAAGGAGCAAGAATATACGCTTTTGCGCCGTCCTTATAGAAAAGCAATGCGATGTTTGCGCTCCTATTCGGGTCATATTCAATCGTCTTTACGGTTGCAGGAATGCCGTCTTTTTGTCTTTTGAAATCGATGATACGATATTTTCTTCTATTACCGCCACCGATGTGTCTTACGGTTATTTTACCCTGAGCGTTTCTACCGCCGCTCTTCCTTTGGTCTTCCAAAAGACCTTTTTGGGGTTTCGTTGCCGTTATCTCGTCATATGCGCTTACCGTCATAAAACGACGAGCGGACGAGGTCGGCTTATATCTCTTAATTGCCATTTAAGTTTCCTCCGTTTTCCGATAATTACGACAGCGAATCGAAGAATTCGATTGACTTACTGTCCTTCTTAAGTTGAACTATCGCCTTTTTATAGGACGACGTTAAACCAACGTTCTGGCCCATTCTCTTCCATTTGCCTCTTACGTTAGCCGTGTTTACCTTTTCGACTTGCACGCCGAAGATTTCTTCGACAGCAAGTTTTATTTCGGTTTTGTTGGCTTTCTTATCGACAACGAAAGTGTACTTTTTATCTTGAATACCGCTATAACTCTTTTCGGTGAGTATCGGCTTGATTATGATATCGTGTGCAGCCATTATTCTTCGTTAACCTCCGCTTCATTATCTATAATCACGTACTTATCGGCAAATCTTTCAATAGCCGTTTTGGAAATAACCACTTTGGCATTTTTAACTACGTCGTAAGTATTGATTTGTTCTACGGGAATGGTGTATACCTTTTGAATGTTCGATACCGCTCTCAAAACCGCTTGGTCAGCGTTATCCATTACGATAAGAACGCTCTTATCCAAATTGAAAGCCTTTAAGAACTTAACCATTTCCTTCGTTTTAGGAGCGTCAACCTTAATCTCATCGATAAAGATAACTTCGTCATCTCTGATTTTTTGAGAAAGAGCCGATAAAAGCGCTCCGTCTTTTGCTTGTTTGTTCATCTTCTTAGAGAAATCTCTGGACTTGGGTGCGAACACTACGCCGCCCTTAACCCATTGCGGACTTCTTATAGAACCTTGCCTTGCACGGCCGGTACCTTTTTGTCTCCAAGGCTTTGCGCCGCCGCCCCTTACTTCGCTACGGGTAAGCGTGCTTTTCGTGCCTTGCCTTTCGTTTGCTAATCTGGTTACAACGGCTTGATGAATTAATGCGTTGTTGTATTCAACGTTGAAAATTTCATCGGCAAGTTCCATCATGCCTACTTCTTCGGCGTTCATATTATATAATTTTACACTTGGCATAATTTTCACTCTCCTTACGCTTTAACGCTATCCTTAATCGTAACGATACTCTTTACGGGACCGGGAATAGCGCCTTTAATCAATAATGCGTTTCTTTCCGTATCGACTCTTACGATTTCAAGATTTTGAACGGTTACGTTTTCGTGACCGTATTGACCGGCCATCTTCTTGCCCTTAAACACACGGCTAGGAGTGCTGTTAGCACCCATAGAACCGACTTCCCTATGCACAGGACCGACACCGTGAGTTTCTTTAAGTCTGTGGTTATTCCATCTTTTAATAACACCCGTATAACCGTGACCTTTCGAAACGCCCGAAACGTCTACCTTGTCGCCTGCTTTGAAAACGTCGCAGTTAACTGCTTGACCTACGGTGTATTCGCTTACGTCGTCGCATCTGAATTCCTTAAGAACTTTTTGAGGAGCGACGTTTGCTTTTTTGAACTGACCGAGTTCGGGTTTGTTAAGACGCTTTTCGCTAACTTCGTCAAAACCGAGTTTGATTGCGGTATAACCGTCTCTTTCCAAAGTTTTTACCTGAACTATCGGGCAGGGACCTGCCTCAACTACGGTAACAGGTATAACCTTGCCTTCCGGGGTAAAGACTTGCGTCATACCCAACTTTCTACCAATGATTGCTTTATTCATAGATAAAGTTCACCTCCGTATATATTATAATAATGTTTTACAATTTAATCTTAATGTCAACGCCTGCGGGAAGATGAATTCCGTCGAGGAGTTTAACGTTCGGCGAATAAATATCGATTAGACGCTTGTGCGTTCTAATTTCAAATTGTTCACGACTGTCTTTGTACTTATGCGGCGAACGAAGAATAGTAACTATTTCCTTTTCTGTGGGAAGGGGAATAGGTCCGCTAATCTTTGCGCCCGACTGCTTCATCGTTTCAATGATTTTTGCAGCCGCTTGGTCAACCATTTCATGGTCGTAAGATACTAGTTTGATTCTGATTTTTTGACTTGCCATTTTTCTTTTCTCCTTTTATACTAACGTTTAGTCAACTTTGCCGTGTGTGTCGCATTTGAAAACATAAAAAAATCATTCGCCGATACTTAACCTATATTAAGTCGCTGCGAATGATATCGTAAACAAACCGCGAAGTTAGTCGCAAGGGTCAAGCCCTTACATTTGTCATCGGAAATTATCTTTTCGCCCGCTGTTTTATGCGAAATTAAGTAACTTTCCGAATCAACCCATATTACACAGCCTGAATATTATATATAATTTTGCAAATTAAGTCAACTGTTTTTCAATACTTTTTTTAAATATTTTTTTATCGGCTGTTTTATGTGATTTCATAAATATTTATATTGTTTTTAAGCGGGAGTCCAGCCCATTTTTTGACCGCCGAGAATATGAATATGCAAATGGAATACCGTCTGCCCTGCGTCGTCGCCTTGATTTATAACCAAACGATAGCCGCCGCCGAGACCTAGTTCGTTTGCAAGTTCGGGTATCTTTTTAAGACAAGCGGCAACCTGTTTTTCGGCTTCTTCGTCCATTTCCGAAAGCAATTTAAAGTGCTTTTTAGGGATACACAAATAATGCTTTTCCGCTTTAGGCTCGATGTCTTTGATGATAATCATATTTTCGTCTTCGTACATTTTAGTAGACGGAATTTCGCCTGCTATGATTTTACAAAAAATACACATAAATTTATT
Organism: uncultured Clostridia bacterium; assembly: GCA_964568155.1. Lineage (GTDB taxonomy): Bacteria > Bacillota > Clostridia > Christensenellales > Borkfalkiaceae > UMGS775. The sequence goes on from CAZMOQ010000066.1 coordinate 3,327, forward strand.
CTCCTTTCATACCGTCCTTAAATCGTTCGGTAAGTTTTACTTTTTTTACGCCCGTATACTTCCCCCGAATATACGTTCTTATATAATTGCCCGTATAACCTACGGAATATCCGTCTATAACTTCTTCGACAACGACTTCGTCTTCCCTGCCGATATTTGCGGTTTCGAAATTTTCACGGCATATTTGTTTTTCCTTAAGCAACTCGTCAAGCCTTGCCTTTTTGATTTCGGGCGGCAAATCTTTCAATTTATATGCGACGGTGCCGCTTCTTGGACTATAATTAAAACAATGTATATCCGAAAATTTTACTTTTTTAACGAATTCTACCGTTTCACAAAAGAGTTCGTCCGTTTCGGTAGGAAAACCTACTATTATATCGGTAGTTATCCCTGCCGACGGGAAGAAACTGCGGATTAGTTCCACCTTTTCGTAAAATTCTTGCGCAGTATAATGCCTGTTCATACTTTTCAAAACCTTATCCGAGCCCGACTGCAAAGAAAGATGAAAATGTTTGGCAAAATTAACTTTCTTTAACGCATTCAGGAAATCTTCGTTTATAACGCCGACTTCGAGCGAACCCAGCCTTATGCGAGATTTAACGCCGTTTAACCTTTCTATCAAACCGCCCAAACGCAAACCGTTATAATCGTATGCGGATAAGTTTATGCCGTTAAGAACTATTTCCGCCGAATTAACTAAATTTATTTCGTTTACGATACTTTCGGGAGAGCGACTGCGACTCCTACCCCGTAAATACGGAATTATGCAGTAAGAACAAAAATTATTGCAACCGTCCTGAACTTTTATATAACTTCTCGTACGCAAGGTATCTATGGGCAAAAGTTCTTCAAAAACTTTATTTTGCGGCGCTATTTTCACGCCGCTTTGGTCAAGCATATCCAAAATTTTGCCTTTATCGAAAGTACCCGTTATAAGCGAAGCGTTAGTTTTGTTTGCAAAGTTTTCGGGATTTTTTTCGCAAGCGCAACCCGTGTATATTATTTTAGCGTCGGGATTTAACCTTTTTATTCTCGAAGAAGTTTGCCTTGACTTTTTTTCAGCCTCCGCCGTTACAGCGCAAGTGTTTACTATGTACAAATCGGCTTTTTCTAATTCGTCGGTAACTTCGTAGCCACGCTCTTTCAGTCCTTTGATAAGCGAATCGCTTTCCGAACTGTTTACTTTGCAACCGAGCGTAAAAACACAAATCTTCATCAACCGAGTTCCCCCAAAGCGTTCATAACCAAAGCGGTAACAGCCACGCACGCAGTGTCCGCCCTGAGTATTCTTTTCCCGAGCCAAAGCGTTTTATATCCGCAATCTTCGGCAGCATCCGCTTCTTCTTTGGAAAAACCGCCTTCACTGCCGATAACTATCGCAACGGAACCCTTCAATGCCTTTAAACCGACTGCGTTTTTATCGGCGAATTCGCAAGCGAAAACTTTATTTTCGTATTCTTCGCCGTAGGATAAAGCCGTTTTAAAATCAGGCGCATAAATTACTTCGGGACAAACAGCCCTGCCGCATTGTTTTGCGGCTTCGACCGACACCCTGCCTAGCCGTTCCAACTTATTGTCGTTCATATAAGCGGAAGAATATTCCGACGAAAAAACAATTATTTTCTTTACGCCTAATTCGACCGCTTTTTGCACTACGTATTCGGTTTTATCCCCTTTAAGATATCCGCATATAAGCGCAACCGAAGTTTTACATTCCTTATCGTTTAACTTTTTATCGAAAATTTTAACGGTAAAACTTTTTTTAGACACACCTTCCACTTTGCCGAAATATTCGTACCCCGTGTTGTCCGAAAGAAGAACTTCTTCGCCGACCTTTATCCTTAAAACCTGCGCAGCGTGCTTAAATTCTTCGCCCGAAATTTCGGTTAAAGGCGTAACTTCTTTTACGAAAAATCTTTTCGGTTCACTCATATGTTACCCCGCATCGCAACTGCGCTCCATTCGCCTTTTTGAACGGTTTTAATCAAAGTAAAACCTGCTTTTTCATAGGCGTCCAAAACAAAATTCAACTTAGTATTCAATATTCCGCTTAAAATTATAACGCCGCCGCTTGTCAGATTTTTACCTATTTGCGGAGCAAATGCAACCAAAACTTCAGCCATTATATTCGCCAAAATAATATCGCCTTTAAGAGTTTGGTCGTCAAGAAGATTTTTAAGCAAAACCGAACAATTCGTAACCCCGTTTATTTTACAGTTATGTTCGGAGGCGTCTACCGCACATTCGTCGATATCGGTCATAAGCACGTTTTTTGCGCCGAGTT
>CAZMOQ010000067.1:0-5279 GCA_964568155.1 uncultured Clostridia bacterium
TTGCCGTCGTCGTCCTTAAAACTATCGACGTCAATGCCTACCGTTATTTTACCGAAGTCGGCGTCGATTGTGCCGTCGTTATTACTATCGTAACCTACTATGTAATATCCGTCACGCTTAATCATCGGCGGAACAGCCGCTTTGCCGTAATCTACTTCGACAATCATATACTGTTCTTCTATTTCTTCGGTTTCTTCTATTTTTTCGGTTTCTTCGGTTTCGTCGTTAGTAATTTCTTTTTTTACGGTAACGATTTCGCCTTCGTTTTTATTCTCGAAATAACCGCCGTTTGCGCTAAATATCACGTAACGCTTTTCAGCCTTCCATAACGCTTTTATGGTTACGTCCGCCGTTATGTTTACGCCCGTAGCGGACCAACCTTGAAATACGTAACCTTCCCTTTCTACTTTTTCGGGGAACTTTATACTTTCGCCTTCGTCCACCGTTTGCGAAAGTTTAGATAACTCGTTTTCGTCAACCAACTTGCCGCCGTTCAAATCCAACGTAACGGTATATTGTTTTTGGGTTATCATTTGCCAAATTGCGTTTACTTCGGTATCGGCGGTAACGTCGTTTACCTTTTTGTCCCAACCGACCAAAGTATACCCTTCTTTGGTAAATTTAGGCGCAACATAACTGCTGCCGAGCGTTACCGTTTTCGTTACGGAAGGAACTTCTTCCCCGTCAACGATAGCAACCCCGCCGTTTCCGTTATAAATTATATTTACTTTTTCGCCGTCGTTACACCCTATAAAGGGAGTTATTGAAAGGCATATGACGAAAGCCATTAAAATACTGATAAATCTTCGCATCATTACCCCCCCCCGTGTTAAAAATTATTTTTTTGGTTTAAGGAGTTACCCTATTTATATCTCTCGGATACATACTTGTGTATCTTACGTTCTTAAAGCCTAACAAATTCATCGTAAGTCTTTCAAGCCCTAAGCCCAAGCCGCCGTGCGGCGGTGCGCCGTATTTATGGAAGGTAAGGTAAGATTCGAATTCTTCCACCTTCATATTCCTAGCACGCATTTTTGCGACTTGTTCATTATAATCGTGTATTCTTTGACCGCCCGTAGTAATTTCCATACCCCTGAAAAGAAGGTCGAAACTTAAAGTGTATTCGGGGTCGTTGGGGTCGTCCATAGCGTAGAAAGGACGCTTTTTGGACGGATAGTGCGTTACGAACAAAAATTCGCTGCCGAGTTCTTTAGTAGCGTACTGACACAAAAGTTGTTCTTCTTCGGGTTCGAAGTCGTTAAAGTCCGTTATCTTTTTATGGAACTTATTTATTATAAGGTCTTTTGCGTCTTTGAACTTAATAACGGGAATCTCCGTAAGTTCGGGCATTTTTACGTTAAGCAAAGCAAGTTCTTTTGCATAATCTTTCTTTAATAATTCGAATATGTATTTAAGCGCACCCGTTTCCATATTCATTATATCGTAGAAACTGTCAATAAAGCCCATTTCGAAGTCCATAGAAATATATTCGTTAAGGTGCCTTGATGTATCGTGGTGTTCGGCTCTGAACACTGGCCCTATTTCAAAAACCCTTTCGTATACGCCGACAAGTTCCTGTTTATAAAACTGCGGACTTTGCGTTAAATATACTTGCTTATCGAAGTAGTTAAGTTTAAATATGTTTGCGCCGCCTTCAGCCCCTGCGAAAACTATTTTCGGGGTTCTTACTTCCGTAAAGTTTTGCGAAAGCAAAAATTCCCTGAACCCCCTTGCTATGCCTTCCTGAATTTTAAACACAGCCCTTTCGGCAGGGTTACGCAAAGAAATAGGACGCAAGTTGATTCTGGTATCCAAAGGTACGTTATCGAGTTGCTTTTTGTTTATTACGATAGGCATTTGTTCGGCAGGTGTGGAAAGTACCTTAAGGTCGTGTATTTGAACTTCGTAACGCTTATTGCCTTTTGCGTCCGTGCTGGCAACTACCTTACCCGTAATTTCAACCGAGCAGTTTTCGACTATGCCTTCGTTCCACCTGAAATCCGAAAATTCAGGTGCGTAGATGCATTGAACGGTATCCCTTGCCGTTCTTATTATAACGAAAGAGAAATCAGACATCTCTCTTATTCTGTGAACGTAACCTTCGATGGTTACGATTTGGTCTTCATAGTTACAAAAATCGTCGTACTCAACGGTTCTTGGTTTTACAATTCCGTTAATCTTATCCATAAAATCCTCCAAGTATATTTATTCTACCACTTTTTGATGGGTTTTTGCAACCATTATTCAAAGAAATTTATTAAAATACTTGTTATATTATAAAATTTATGTTAAAATAACTGAAAACCAAAGGAAAATTTGAGGTGATTTTATGAAAATTGCGGTTTCAACCGAAACGACTTTAGACTTAACTACCGAACTTATTGAAAAATACGATATAAAAACCATTCCTTTCGAAATAACTCTCGGCGATAGAAATTTCTACGACGGAGAAGTAAGCACCGAAGAAATGTTCGAGTTTGTAGACAAAAACGGAATTTTGCCCAAAACGGCTGCCGTAAACAGCGCACGCTTTACCGAATATTTCGAAGGCTTGCTTAAAGAATACGACGCCGTTATACACATTTGCCTTTCAAGCGGAATTTCCTGCACGCATCAAAATGCGGTTATTGCGGCAAAAGAACTTAAAAACTGTTATGTTATCGACAGCAAATCTCTTTCGACGGGTATTGCGCTGCTTGCCATTGCAGCAAGGACTTTAGCCGACAAGGGCTTGGACGCTAAAACCGTTTACGAAAAAGTCAGCGAAAGGGCTGAACATTTGCAAGTAAGTTTCGTAGTCGAAAGATTAGATTATTTATATAAAGGCGGAAGATGTTCCAGTTTAGAGTTGCTTGGCGCAAACCTTTTAAAAATACGCCCACGCATAATCGTTAAAAACGACGACGGAAAAATGATTTCCGACAAAAAATACAGGGGCAAAATGGAACAGGTCGTTGAAAAGTATTGCAACGATACTTTAATAGAATTTAACAACCACGATACAAGCATAGCGTTTATAACGTACACCACCGCTACCGAAGAAATGCTCGAAGCCGCAAGAACTGCGCTTGACAACGCAGGTTTTACGACGGTTTTTGAAACGAGAGCGGGCGGAACGATAGCAAGCCATTGCGGTGCGCACACGTTGGGGATTTTATATTTCAACGACGGCGGCACCACGCTTGAATAAAATAATGTTAAAATATTTTTGATGCGTTATACTGAGTTCTTCAATCGGGGCTCAGTATACTTATGTTTGGCAACGTTAACTAAAACAACACAAAAAATCAATCCGTAAAAAAGGAATATTATGAGTAAGAAAACAATAAAACGCTTCGATATGAATAGAAAAGTTATTAAACCGAAGTGGTATTTAAAGCCCATAGAATACATAGGAAGTTTGTATTTTCTATTAACCAACAACGCAAAAGTCAAAATCGACAAAGCAGTTAAAAAACTGAAAGGTCCGTGCCTTATTTTATCTACGCACGCTGCATTTATCGACTTCCCTATGATTGTAAAAGCGATTATGCCGAAAACTACGGGCTGGGTTATGTCGGTAGAAGAATACCGCAGGGGCGACTGGCTTATGTACGGCATAGGCGGCATACCTAAGCGTAAATTCACGCACGACGTGGTTACCGTAAAACATATGCTTAGATATTTAAAGCAATACAAACACAACGTGGCGTTGTTCCCCGAAGCAAGATACGAACTTGCAGGCATAAACGAAAGGTTGGATAAAGCGTTAGGCAAATTTTGCAAGCACGCAAACGTTCCCGTTATAATGTGTATGACTAACGGAAACTTTATCAACTCTCCGCAATGGAGCAAACACCCGTATAGAAAAATCCGTCAGGAAATGCACGCTTACAAATTGTTTTCCCCCGAAGATTTGCAAACGCTTTCGACGAATGAAATTCAAAACAAAATAGAAACAGCCTTTATTAAAGACGAATATAAATGGCAAGTCGAAAAGGGTTACCACACGAAATGCAAACAGCGTGCGGACGGACTTTACCGCATATTATATAAATGCCCCGTTTGCGGAACCGAATTTAAAATGAATAGCGGCGGCACTGAATTATGGTGTGAAGAATGTGGTTCTAAATGGGAAATGGACACCCTAAGCAGGCTACACGGCGTAAATACCGATAAAGGTTTTTCGCATATTCCCGACTGGTACAACTGGGAGCGTGAAGAAGTTAGAAAAGAAGTCGAAAACGGAACTTATTATTTTAAAGACGAAGTCAGGGTTGAAGATTATTATTCCAGCAAAACAGGACTTATAACGGTAGGCGACGCTACTGTAATTCACGATAAAAACGGTTTCACTTTCGAAGGGACCGTCGACGGCGAAAAATTCACATTGAATAAGCCCGTTTCGTCGATGTATTCGGTACATATCGAGTATGATTTTCTTAATCGGGGCGATGCGTTCGACATAGCGACGGATAAAACGTCCTACTTTATGTACTTAAAAACGGCTAGAAATTATTTAACGAAAATGCACTTCGCAACCGAAGAACTTTACGATTTTTATACTAAAAAAAATTAAAATAAAGGACTATATTATTATGATTTTTGACAAAATTGAGAATTTCAACAAATACGCAAGCGTAACAAAAGGCTTCAAAGACGTAGCAAAATTTATCGAAATGACAAACCTTAACGATTTGCCGTTAGGGAAAACGGTAATAAGCGAAAACGCATTTCTCAACAAGCAAGAATACGTTGCGAAAGAAAAGACGAACGATACATACGAAAGCCATATAAAATATATAGATATTCAAACTCTTTTAGAAGGGAAAGAAATCAACGAATTTTCGTTCACCAAACCGCAAATAAAAGAAGTTGGCGAAAAAGACGTTTATTTTACCGACGCAACTGCGGACTTAACGCTTAAATTACAAGCAAACGCTTTTGCGATATACTTTCCCAACGAATTACACAAACCGGGTATAAAATTAAACGACGAAAAAATAGTAAAAATCGTTTTCAAAGTTTTAGCGGAATAAAAAACGCTAGAATATTGTCATTCTAAACATTCTCACACCTTGTCATTCTGAGCGCAGCGAAGAATCTATTTGTTAGATACTTCGACAGGCTCGCCACACTCGCCTGCTCAGTATGACACGGAATTGTCATTCTGAGTTCGCTACTGCGAACGAAGAATCTTTTTTGTGCTACTTGTCAATTATTGTTTTATTACAACACCATTACTTTTTTAGATTCTTCGGTAGCCCGTCAGGTAAGCCCGTCTCAGAATGACATGGTTT
>CAZMOQ010000068.1:0-5257 GCA_964568155.1 uncultured Clostridia bacterium
TTTTGTCTACGTCGGCGTAAGGTATCCTGAAAACTCTTGCAACGTCTTTAATAGCCTGCTTTGCTTTAAGCGTACCGAAAGTTACTATTTGCGCAACTCTATCCGAACCGTATTTTCTTCTTACGTACTCAACCACTTCGCCACGCCTTTCATCGGAAAAATCGACGTCGAAGTCGGGCATACTTACCCTTTCTATATTCAAAAATCTTTCAAATACCAAGTTGTATTTTAAGGGGTCAACGTCGGTTATGCCCACGCTGTACGCTATAATACTCGACACACCGCTGCCTCGTCCTGCGCCTACTGGAATCCCTACGCTTTTTGCGTAGTTTATAAAATCCCACACGATAAGATAGTATTCTATATATCCCATAGTGTGTATGGTGTTAAGTTCGTAATCGAAACGCTCCCTTATTTCGGGGGTTATTACAGGATAACGCTTTTTAAGTCCGTCTTCAGCCAAATCCTTCAAAAATTCGTAAGCGGTTTGTCCGTTATCGGGGATATATCCGGGGATAAGCGAATTATCCCTTATAGGCTCGCACTTGGCGTTCAATGCAAAAACTTCTTCTTCCGCACACTTTTCGGCAATCTTAACGGTATTTTCAATCGCTTCGGGAATATACGAAAAAAGTTCGCTCATTTCTTCGGGCGATTTAAGATACATTTGGTCGGTTGTCATTTTCAAACGGTTGGGGTCGTCGAAAGTCTTTTTCATAGAAATACACATTACGACGTCCTGAATTTCAGCGTCCTCCCTTTCGACGTAATGCACGTCGTTTGTAGCCGCCAAAGGAATCCCCGTTTCTTTGGAAAGTTTTATCAAAAACGGATTTATATATTTTTGTTCTTCCAAACCGTGGTCTTGAATTTCAAGATAAAAATCTTCGCCGAAAATATCTTTAAGCATAAGCGCGGTTTTCTTTGCGCCTTCGTAATCGTTGCGTAGAAGTCTTTTTGCAACTCTCCCCGCAAGACACGCCGACAAACAAACCAAGCCTTCGCTATGTTCTTTAAGCAAATTATAATCTATTCTCGGTTTATAATAAAATCCGTCAACGTAGGCTATAGAATCTAATTTTATAAGATTTTTATACCCTTTTTTATTTTTACAAAGCAAAATAAGGTGGTCGGTTTCGTCCCTGCCCGACTTGTTTTTATAATCGTCGCAAGCATACATTTCGCAACCGATAATCGCCTGCATACCCATTTTTTTCGCTTCTTCGGCGAAATAAAGAGTACCGAACATATTTCCGTGGTCGGTTATAGCCAAAGCCTTCATTCCTTTGCTTTGCGCCGATTTAAAAACGTTTTTTATTCTTGCCGCACCGTCTAACAAACTGTATTCGGTATGTACGTGTAAATGTACAAAATCACTCATTTTTTATCCTGTTACCTTAAATTTTTTTCGATTTCCGTAAGTTTTCTAAGTCTATGATTCAAACAACTTTTAGTTATTTCAAGCCTGTCCGCAAGTTCTTGCAAAGTATCTTCGGGGAAATCCCGTCTAGCCTTTGCCGTCAACGACAACGCTAAAGGCAAGGATTCCAGCCCCACCGTTTTCTCTATTTCGTCTATAATCGAAACCATTTTATACGATGCGTCCGCCTGTTTTGTGACGTTTGCCATATCGCAGTTAGCCCTGCGGTTTGCGCTTGCTGTAATTTCTTTTTCAAGCATAATTTCGGTAAGTTCCAAAGCCGATTTCGGCGTGCCTATGTACGCTAAAAAATCTTTAATTTCTTCGGAACTCTTTACGTAAATAACGTAATTGTCCTTTCTTGCGATAAGTTTGGTAAAAACGTCGCTTTTTGCCAAAAAGGAAGTAAATTCCAAAGCCTGCTCGTAACCGAAAAACACGAATTCCAAATGATATCCCGTGCTTACGGTCTTTCCCGAATCTCTTTTTTTAGGCACAGTCACATTGCCCGAGCCCACGAAAACGCCTTTTATAAACGCCTTTCTGCTTTTATCGAATACGTATTCGTCAAGGCTTGCGTTTAAGGAAAATTCTTCGCCGTCGTTTTTTATTATCGACAACTTTTCCAAAAGTTCTACGGCGGCTAAGCCGACACATTCGACGGTTATTCTTTGCGAAACGATAGGCTCGTCCTTAGGTTCGTAATCAAAGGTAGAGCGCATAAGGAACAAAATATATTCCGCAGTGGAATAACTTTCGACCGAAAACTCGAATCCGTATTCTTCGTCCTTTTTGATAATGGAGCCCGTTGCCCGAATAAACCCCGATAAAAACGCAGACTTTTCTTCAAAAGAAGAAAAACCCTTTTCTATTATTTCGTTTTTAACCCGTGCGCTGAAACTCATTACAGGTTTTTCTCCTTATATTTTTTGAATCTGAAATCGGGCAACCTGCCGTCTATGTTGTCTATTTGGTTTTTATCGATACCAACCCTTTCAAGAGTTTTTTCGACAAGGCTTATTTCGCCCACCCTATCGGGCGTGTGTGCGTCGCTGCCGATTATAAACCTAACCCCCGTATTTGCAACGGCTACTAATTCGTCGTCGGTTAAGTGCGTTTTTTTTGCGTTAAGTTCTATATAAGTGCCGTAATCCCTTGCGCATTTAGCAACTTCTACGGCGTCGGCGTAAGCGCAAAAATTCAAATGCGTTATTGCGTCCACAGGGTTGTTTTTTATAACGTTTATATAAGTGTTCGTAGTCCTTTTAATAAGGGATTTAGACGGCTTAGCGTTAAACGTTCCGTCTAAAAATGTAGGCAAAAACAAATTAAAAATTTCCTTAAACCCGTATTTTACGAACTTGTGTATGCCTGCAAGATACACGTCGAAATCGCCGTAATATTCCTTCTTTAAATCGGTTTTGCCGCTTTCGGTTAAAATGTTAGACTCTATCCCCAAAAGCACCTTAACCGAAGTTTTCTCGTTTGCGGCTTTTATGTCGTTTAAAATATGAGGCACTTTTCTTTTAGTAAGCCCGAAAGCAGGGTGTCCGAAGCCGTGGTCGGATATCGCTATTTCCTTAAGACCTATTTTTTCGGCTTGCATAGCGTTATCTATAACTTCGCCCTTTCCGTGACTGTACGTGGTGTGCGTATGATAATCGGCTGTTAAAATCAATTAAAATTCTCCTATAAAACGAACTTCTTCTTCGAGTAAAACCCCGTAAGACTCGTAAACTTTTTCTTTTACGTACGCTATAAGTGATTTTACGTCGTCGGCAGTTGCGTTTTTATCATTAATAATAAAATTTGCGTGTTTTTCGCTTATCTTTGCGCCGCCTATGCGATAGCCCTTCAAATTCACGCCGTCGATAAGCGCACCTGCAAAATTCCCGTCGGGATTTTTAAACGTACTGCCGAAACTTTTACCTTGCGGTTGTTTAAGTTTCCTACGATTCAAAAAGTTCGACGTTTCTTCTTTTGCAAAAGGGTTTTCAATATACTTAAAATCAGCGTATAAAACGACCGAATTTTCAGGCAATCCGCTGTTGCGGTAAACAAAATTACATTCTTTTGCGGTAAGCGTCTTTTTTATATTATGCTCTATTACGCAAACGCTTAAAACGCTTTCGTCTATATTTTTACCGAATGCGCCTGCGTTCATAATAATTGCGCCGCCTATGCAAGCGGGAATCCCTGCAAACCGTTCGATTCCGCCCAAACCGTTTTCAGCGTAAAAATCCACTAATTTAGATAGTTTTACGCCCGAATACGCCCTGACGAACCCGTTAAAACGCTCGACATTGTCTAATTTTCGGGTAAAAATCATCAAACCTTCGACCTTTTTATCCGAAAACAATATATTAGAACAGTTACCGACGACCGCATAAGGCATATTTTTTGCGGAAACTTCGGCTAAAACGCTAATCAACTCGCTTTCCTTTTTAGGAAACACGGCGTCGGCAAAGCAACCTATACCGACGGTTGAATATTTTTTCAAATCGACACGTTCGACGGATACTCCGCCGAAAGATAACGGAAAGTAATCCATATATCTCCTTATAATATTTTACTATAAATAAAAAAATTTAACAAGGTTATGCAACCAACTTTTTAATTTTTTTCAAAGCGGATTCGTTACCCGAACAAGCAAGCGTTGCAAGCGAACGCAATTCGTCGTATTCGCTAACGCTTTTGAATACGTTAAATCCGTACTCGAACGACGTATTTTGCAGCGTTTGCAAATATTCGTTATCGAACTCAACCGTATAATAAGCCGAAGCCATACCTATTTTATATAATTTTTTTTGCGAAGTTTCCGATAAAACGTAATCGACGTATGCGCAAGCGTATAATTTTTTGTCGGAATCGGTTGCCGTTACCGAAATATATTGATATAAATCGTTATACTTTTCAAGTCCGACGACGATTGCCGTAGCGTTCCTTGAAATAAGCCTGTTTATATCTCGCTGCGTACCGATAAGATAATCGGCAGCACCCGTTATAAATTTGTAATACGCTTCGGTCGGAGAAGTTATTTCGGGCTTAGTCAAAAGGTATCCGTCAAGAGCGGCGGCGACTAACGGAGCATTGTATTCCCCTTGAGAAACTACAACGTTATTCAACTTTTTATCGGCAGGAATTTCTTTGTTTGCAAGAATAACGTATCCGCCCCTACACCACACCGAAGCGTAACAATTCCCGTCGTAAACAGCGTAAGGAAATCCCGTTTTTTCGTTTGTTTTTAAGGGGTTTTCGGGTACTGCGCCGTAACCGTACGAAATTATATCGGGGTACAAACCGTCGGCATAACTTTTTTCGGCGCTTTGTTTCGTATGGTTTACGACCATAACGAAAACGCCGTCGTTTTTCTTTTCGAATTCTCCCGCCCTTGCAAGCAAAAATTCCGCCCGTGACCCCGTTCCGCCTTCAAAAGTATCGATATGCCATAAAGTTATTATGCTTTTATATTGCTTTGCGTTATCGAATTTTTTTTCAACATAATTTATGTTTTTCAAGCCGTAAAAAAAGGAAAAAAACGTTATAAATGCAACGACTGCGCATATAAAAGGTCTTATAAATTTCATACTAATAGTATATTTACAAAACTCGCCGTAAATGACAAAATAAACTGCGAACGAATACTTTAGGAAATAGATTCTTCGCTTTGCTCAGAATGACAGGATAGTAATGTGAAAATGACAAGGAAATGAAAAATATTCAAAACCCTGTCACGCTGAGCCTTGCCCCGTAGCCCTACTTACGAAGCGTCTAAAGATTCTTCGTTCGCATAAGCGAACTCAGAATGACAGGTGGAACTAGATTCTTCGCTACGCT
>CAZMOQ010000069.1:0-5142 GCA_964568155.1 uncultured Clostridia bacterium
TCTTTATACTTATCTACCGTTTCGCTCATATCGGCAAGTTCTTTGGAATACGCTTTCCACTCGTCCATACGGGCTATAACTTCCGCATCGGCGGTAAGTTCGGTAAGTTTATTAAATCTTTCGAGCATTTTATCTAATTTCTTAAACATTTTTCACCTTTAATATTCTATCTTTACCCTCAAGGTCCTTTAATATTTCGGCAGTTTCGCCGAAGATTTTTTTAAGTTCTTCCGCCTGCCCTATGCCGAACTCGGCAAAAAGCAAACCGTCGGTTTTTAAATACTTTTTATATTCTTCCGCTATTTTGCGATAAAAATTCAATCCGTCGACGCCGCCGTCCAAAGCAATCGTCGGTTCAAAATTTTTAACTTCGGTTTGCAAACCGTTTATATCTTCGGTAGGTATGTACGGCGGATTAGTTACTATTACGTCAAACTCGCCTTCGACGTTACCGAATAAATCGCTTTCGATAAATTTTATATCGGCGCCGTTTTCGGCTGCGTTTTGCTTAGCCAAAGACAATGCGTCGTTCGAAATATCCGCAGCAACCACGCTTGCGCCCGTCTTTTTCTTAACGGCAATAGCAATCGCTCCGCTACCCGTGCATAAATCCAGCACAGTGCTTTCGGAATTTATATGCTTTATAGCGTTTTCAACTAAAGTTTCGGTTTCGGGGCGGGGTATAAGCACCCTTTCGTCAACCTTTATCGTATACCCGTAAAAATCGGTATCCCCTATTATATACCATAACGGTCTACCGCTTATACGTTCGTCCACCGCTTTATTTATTTCATCTATAACTTTGGGCGTCAATAAATTTTCGGTATAAACTTCGGAGCGTTTTATTCCCGCTTTTATGGAAACTATCCATTCCGCTTCGGCAATTTCGTCTATGCCGCTATCTTTCAAAACGCTTATAACCCGTTCGGTAACAACCTTTCGTTTTTCGGCTACCACAAACTTAACTTCGCCGATAGTTTGGTCGTCGTCCATTTCCATTACCTTGTTAAACGCCACTATTGCCACTTCCAGCATATCGTCGGTAGGTTCTTTAGTGGTAATTTTTTGCAACAAAAGTCCGGGCACTTTCAAAGGGATTACCAACGGGCTTTTGGTTTTTGCAAGCACTTTTAAAAGTTCGTACGATATCCCTGCAACTACGGGGAGCAACGCTATTTTAAGCAAAACCCGCCAAACCTTTTCTATCTTTATATCGTATATGCCGAATAAAGATTCAACCAAAGCGAACACTAGTATCGACACGATTATTACGAAAAACATAAACGCCGTGCCGCACCTATCGTGCAACCTTGAACATTTCCTAGCGTTTTCGGGGGTAAGTTCAAGCCCGTTTTCGTAACAAGAAATGGTTTTGTGTTCCGCCCCGTGATACATAAACGTGCGGCGAATATCTTTCATCAAAGATACTAATAAAAGATATCCTATAAAAATAAGAATCTTAAAACCGCCTTCGATAAAGTTTTTCGCTAAAATACCGAACGAAAAACCGTTGCCGATAACAATTTCTATAAGTCGCCTTGCACCTTGCGGAGCCAACATAAACAGCCCGACAGCCAAAACCAAGCCCAAAATCATCGCAAGCGTAGTTACAACGCTCATAAGGTTTATTTTAAAGGTTTTTGCAAGCCATTTTTCAAACTTAGTGGGTTCTTCTTCCCCGTAAACTTCGGCGGAGCGCATAAGTGTATTCATACCCGTAGACATAGAAGAAACCAAATTGACCGTTCCCCTTATAAAGGGCAACCTTGCTATTTTGCTTTGCTTTTCGGGTGGCGTAAGGCGTTTCGTTTCCATACGGATAACACCGTCCGCATCACGAACGGCTGTTGCCATTGCGGTTTTGCCCCGCATCATAACGCCTTCCATAACGGCTTGCCCGCCGATTGAAGTCTTTTTTTGTGTTTTCTTGTCCGATTTACTCACTATACTACGCCTGAATTTAATTAAAAAAATGGCTTCAAGCGGTAAAAACTACCCTTAAAGCCGAATTTCCCGAATCGTTTATTTATCGATACCGTATCTCTTGTTAAACTTATCAACACGTCCGCCCGTGTCTACAAGTTTTTGCTTACCCGTAAAATAAGGGTGGCATTTACTACAAATTTCTACTTTTATCGTATCCGTGTTTTTAGTAGAACCGGTTTTGAAAGTTTCGCCACAAGCGCATACTACGGTAACTTCGTGATAATTAGGATGTATGTCCTGCTTCATTACGTTCACCTCTTTACTGTTTGTATTTTTATTTGCAAGTTCAAATATTACTTTTACTTCTTGTCAATTATAATACATTTGTGATGAATAGTCAAACAATTTAGCACAACTGACGAAAATTTTTTTACTGCGCTTTTTACTTGCTTTATTTTTTCATTTGTAATATACTATCAATAGTCGTTTACGTTTGTAAACGTGGAGGTTTTAATGAACGGTTGGCATATTATTGCGCCAAAAAAAATCGAAGATAAACTTATGGACGAAGTTTTCGATGCGCAAATAGACACTAAGGTTATGATTACGAAATCGCTTATCACGCTAGTTGACGTTATGCGTTATCAGTCGGCGGATAAGCCTAATACGGTGCTTGGCAGTTACGGTATAGGTATCGTAAGCGAACCCGGTCAAAATCTTTTCGACCTGAAACAAGGCACTAGGGTTTACGTTACCCCTACGCTCGCTTGCAAAGAATGTTATAACTGTAAAAACGACGAACCTAACAAATGTTCGGACTTACGCATTGCAGGCAATGACTTTCACGGTTTTTTAAGGACTTTCGTTTCTACGGAATCCAGCAATCTTTATTATTTACCCGATAGCGTTACCGATACCGACGCCCTTTTTATAGAACACGTTTCGCTTTCTCTTTCCATAATAGATAAGTTAGACGTTCAAAAAGGCGACCATATAGCGGTACTCGGCGCAACTAACTTAGGTATAATACTTTCACAACTGCTCATATATTATCAAGCCGTGCCTATTTTGATAGACACCGATGAAGAAAATCTTGAAATCGCTAAAAAAAGCGGTATCTATTACACATTGAATAAGGACGACAACTGGATTAAAGAAGTTTCTTCTATAACGGGCGGCAAAATGGCAAAAAGCGTAGTTTATATGTCGGATTCGGAAATAACCGCAAGGCACGCATTTGCTCTCGCAGGTTACAAAGCACCCATTGCGATTACGGGTATGGTAAACAAAAATTCAACCGTATCGTTTACCACCGCTATGAAAAAACAACTGGTTATTCACTGCGTAAACACGGGCTTCGGGTATACGTCGTCAAGCATAAATTTGCTTGCGAACAAGGCTTGCAACTTAAAAAATCTTAAACTAGAAACCATAAAGTACGCAGACGTCCCCGCTCAACTTGAAAAAATGTCCGAAAGTTTAGAAGTCGAAGAAAAAATTTGCGACACCATCGTCTGCATAAACGAATAATTATTGATTTTATAATTAAAATATGAAAAAGAAACTTATTATACACGGTTACGAACTTAGAAAAAGTTGGATTGACCGTATGGTTGATTTAGGCGTAGACACGATAGGTATTCACCCTATCGGCGGTCAAAAAGCGCACGAATATTTGGAAAACGATTTAAAAAATTTATATCCTTCAACCGAATACCGCAAATTGATTGACTATGCAAAATCAAAGGGCTTGCAAATAGAATACTCTTTACACGCAATGAGTTATTTATTGCCCCGTTCTTTGTTTGAAACTCATCCGGAATATTTCCGTCAAGACGAAAACGGCAACCGCACCAACGATTTTAATTTTTGCCCGTTTAACAAAGACGCCCTTTCCTACGTGTGCGATAGAGCCGTAGACCTTGCGAAACAGTTATACGGCAGCAACGAATATTATTATTTTTGGCTAGACGACGTAAACGGAATAAAATGTTGTTGCGATAAATGCAAAGATTTATCCCCCTCCGACCAAAATTTAATGATAATGAACGCTATCGTTAAAAGATTAAGAGAGTTCGAACCCAAAGCGAAACTTGCCTATCTTGGCTATTATCAATCGGAAGTTCCCCCTACTAAAATCCGCCCTGCGGAAGGAATTTTTTTGGAATACGCCCCGTTTACGAGAGATATGCGTAAATCAGCGCAACTCGTTCCCGAAGAAAGCAAGGAAAATATTAAAAAACTTATCGAATATTTCGGTAAAAAAGATTCTTGGGTTTTGGAATACTGGTACGATAATTCGTACTTTTACCGTCGTGCAAACAACACCATGGTAGAATTTTTCCCGTTAAACGACGTTATTCCGTCGGATATACAATATTATCGTGACTTCGGCTTTGAAAATATTGCGTCTTTTGCGTGTAGTTTAGGCGAAGAATACGAAAAATTATACGGCAAAGCCGACTTAAGCGCATTTAAATAACACTAAAAGGGATAAAAGTTTAAAACGCTTTTATCCTTTTTGTATAACATATAAAAAGTAATTCTTTTGCCGTGAGACAAAAGATTTGCAAAACTATTCGTTTTGCCGTAAAAACAATTGTTTTTTTATTTTATATAGTAAAAACTAGGGTTAGGAAATTCCAACCCTAGTTTTTTTGTTGCATTACTATTGCACTTACGTTTTAGATTCTTCGACGGGCTTTTACAAGCCCGCTTAGAATGACAGGGTTGTAATTTTTTTATTTCCTGTCATTCTGAAGTCCGTCGGTTTAGCGACGGGCGAAGAATCTTTTTTGTGCTATATTGTCATTCTGAGTTCGCTTTTGCGAACGAAGAATCTACTTTCTAGATACTTCGCCTGCCTACGGCAAGGTTCAGTATGACAAGAAATTGTCATTCTGAGCGTAGCGAAGAATCCCTTCGTGTTACTTGTTTGTAATTGCGTTACTGTTACTTTTTTAGATTCTTCGACGGGCTTTTACAAGCCCGCTCAGAATGACAAGGTTGTAATTTTTTTTATTTCCTGTCATTCTGAAGTCCGTCGGTTACGACGAACGAAGAATCTTTTTTGTGCTATATTGTCATTCTGAAGTTCGCAAAGCGAACGAAGAATCTCACGGCGTTTCTTGTTTGTAGTTGCATTACTATTATATTTACTCTTTTAGATACTTCGACAGGCTCGCTATGCTCGCCTGCTCAGTATGACACAGAGTG
>CAZMOQ010000070.1:0-5069 GCA_964568155.1 uncultured Clostridia bacterium
TTTGTCAGCACTTTGGTAAAAACCAAAGTGCAAGACTTTAAAGTTGGTTTTTCCTCTCTCACTAAAATCTTTTGCTACGCAAAATCTTTTAGCGAATTTTTTAATAACAATTCTTAACCTGTCATTTTGAACGCAGCGAAGAATCTATCTCGCACCCCATTGTCATTCTGAGCGGAAGCGAAGAATCTAATAACTTCGCAAGAAGATTTTTTGAAAAAAAAAGATTCTTGCGAAAAGGAGAAACCGCCACTTTTGCCTTACGATTTGCCTAAATAGGCAAATCGTTGGCTCTTTGGCGTGTTTCGACGCCGTCATTCTAAACGCAATGAAGAATCTATAAAACTAAGGGCATTGAAATAAGTTTCAATGCCCTTAGTTTTGTATCAGTTATATTAACACAGTTATATTAAAACAATTATCCTTTACTAATTTCTTCCCAACGCTTCTTTTCTTCAAGGTCAAGCAATTTTTGCGAACTTTCCGCCGTATTTTTTGCGTATGCCGCTGCTTTTTCCTGTGCTTCGGCGGCACGGCTTGCGGCTTCCGCCGAACGACGTGCTGCTTCCGCTTGTTCTTCGGCATGTTTTTCCATTCTTAATTGAGAATTCATAACCGCTTTTCTATGTTCGTCGTCTTTTCTCGCTTTATCGACTAAATATTCCGTTTGTTGGCGCATTATTTGTTCTTTTTCGATTAAGCCTTCGGCTATAGTCCTTGCTTCTTTATATTCGCTTGCTCTGCCTTCTTCCATTACTTTTACGATAGTATCTAACAATAATTCGTTTTCAATTAAGCCGTTAGGCATACTGTTTTTGAAGCAAGCGCTAAGCAATAATTTGATATTTTCCGATTCTTCTACAAGAAACGCTTTGAATTGCAACATTTCTTTAATCATTTGTTCCGACTTTTCAAAATAATCGGTTTTACAAACCGCATAATATTCATTGCTTAATTTCACAAGTAATTTATAATATTTTTTGAAATATTCCCCAAACAATCCGTCGCAATATTTTTGGCATTTTTCCAGTTCGTTTTTCTTTTCCGTATTTACCATACAACGAAATGTAATTGTAAAAACAAGCGTTCCTAATAAAACGGGATATATAGCGGTCATAATTATATCGTAATACGGTTTTAACGATTCGCTATTTTCTATCATTTTTTCGATACCGTCCATACCTGGCACGCAAACAACTATTACCGCTATTGCTAAAAACAACAAAAGATTTCTTATAATTTTTTTTGCCTTATATTCTTTTTCTATCGATTTTTTTGCTTCATTTTCAATTTTAGAACATTGCGTAAGATTAGAATCTACAACCTTATTTGCATCAATTTTTTCCATTACTTTTTCCGAAATTATAAAGTTCTCTATGCCGTACTTATTAAAAATTTCACTCAATTTTTGACAATAAGTATACCTTGTATTTCTTAAAAACGAAGCATACCCCACCATTTCTTTATCTTTTGGAATTTCTTGAATTTTTATCAAATATTTTCTATTAAACGACATTAAGTCATCTTTTCCTGCTTTAATATTTTCAATCGGAATATTATCGTATTTTACATAATAATCTAAGTCTAGTTTAAAAATATCTTCTAATATTTTAGAAAGGTTTTTAATCTTTTTTACGTCCTTAATTTTTACGAAAAAATAAAATTCATTTATTTTTTTACGTCGGTTTTTGGCAAACGTTTCTTCTCCTTCCGCACGCTCTTTTACGGCTTGCGCAGTTTTCAGTCCGCTCGATACCGAACGTAATATTTGTAATTGTAAGTTATAAGTTTCTTTTTGAGGTGCATTGCTAAACAAAAACACGTCGTCCTTATTGATATTGCTTTCTTCTAGCAAACGCTTTTTTTCCACCAACGCATTTTTTATTCTATCGATATTTTCAAGCGATTTTTGTTTATTAGAATAAAAACTTTCATCATCACTTTTGGTTTGCTCTATATTCTTTTTTGCTAATTCGTTAACTTCTTTTTTAAGAACACTACGCTGACCTTCTAAATCTTTACCTATTTGTTTATACTTTTTTAATACAGCCGATTTATTCATATTCATTCTCCTTTGTAAAAAAACTTAAATTTATTATATCAAGTCTTATAAGACTTGTCAAGTATTTTAAGACTTAAAAAGACTATAATAGGCGTATGGAATTTTCACAAAGATTAAAAGAATTACGGCTATCAAAAAATTTAAGCCAAATGCAGTTATCGACGCTTACGGGGCTAAGTCAATCGGCAATAGCGAAATGGGAACTTAATAAAACCGAACCTACTGCATCGGCATTGATTACGTTATCGCACTTTTTCGGCGAAAGCGTTGATTATTTATTAGGGCTTATGGACTGAAATTAAACAAAAACTACCGCTTAACGATTAAAAAAACACGTAATTAAGCGGTATAATTTTTATAAAAACAAACTGTTGTTTTATTTCTTTTTTGATATTTGTAAACGTTACGCTTGCAAATATTTTTTATATGTGTTAAAATTTGTGTCGGATAATTTTTTATACGCAAGGAGAAATATATGCAAAAAGTTGCGGTTTTTGAAAGAGTTGATAAAGATATTTTTCTTTCATCGTTAAACGATACGGATAATAAAGATAAGTTAAACGACCACGAAGTAACCTTACCCGTGCGTGCGACGTCAGGTAGCGCAGGGTATGATTTTTTTGCGCCATTCGATTTCTCGTTAAAACCTAACCAAACGATAAAAATTCCTACGGGCATACGGGCAAAAATAGACGACGGTTGGTTCCTTGCGATTTTTCCCAGAAGCGGACTTGGTTTTAAGTTCCGTTTACAGTTAGACAACACGGTAGGAATTATAGATTCCGATTACTATTTTTCGGATAATCAAGGGCATATTATTATAAAAATAACGAACCGTTCTACCGAAAACAAAACCCTTGAAGTTAAAAAAGGTCAGGGCTTTGCGCAAGGCGTGTTTATGCCGTTCGGAATAACTTACGACGATAACGCCACCAACGTAAGGAACGGCGGATTCGGGAGCACTACAAAATGAGTTTATATACCGATTTTGCCGATTCAAAGTGGTTTTATTCGTTCCCCGATACTGAAGTTTTATTTGAAAACGAAAACGGGTTTTTATTGTACGGAAAAGACGACGGACTTGCAAACTGCTATGCAGCGGACGAAGTTACCGCAAAAGCCATAGTAAAACTTATCCCCAAAAACGTTACGCTCGTAAGCGTGCGAGGCGATTTTATAAAAAACGTTTTATTAAACTGCGGTTTCGTTATACAAGACGATTGCTTTCAATTCGAATATTACGGAAAGCCGCTTAACTCCCCTAAAAGCGAATTTACGATACGCAAAATAGGTATAAACGATTTTGATAAAATAGCGGCGTTTTACCATTCGAGTGTAGAATACATAAAAAATTTGCTTAAAAAAGGCGTGTTTTTAGCAGCATTCAAAGACGATGAAATTATAGGCGCAATAGGCGAACACGAAAGAGGCACTATAGGGATGCTTTTCGTTAAGCCGACATACCGCCGTAAAGGCATAGCCACCCTTTTAATGACGGCGAAAACCAACGAAGTTTTATCGAAAAACAAAGTTCCCGTTTTGCACGTAAAAAAAGGTAACGACGCATCGTTTTATTTACAAAAAAATATCGGCTACGAATTAGTAACCGATAAATCATACTGGCTTAAGCCAAAGGACTTTTATGAAAAAATCTAAATTTTTAAATGAATTCAAACGCTATTTTTTTATGATAATCGGTTGTTTTCTCTTTTCGAGCGGATTAACGGTTTTTCTTATCCCGAATAAGATTATTACGGGCGGCGTAAGCGGTATAGCGTCGGTAATAAATATTTTAACGGGATTACCTACAGGTATTTTTATCGTAGTTTTAAATTTACCCATTTTGCTTGGCGGTTTAAAAATGATGGGCTGGAAGTTTTTGATACGCAGCCTTATTACTACGCTAACGCTCGGTTTAACCACCGAAATTTGCGGTTTAATCCCCGCCCCTACCGACGACCCGATACTTTCGGTATTATACGGCGGCATATTGCAAGGCGCAGGGCTTTATTTGTTTATTAAATACGAAATGTCAAGCGGCGGCACCGAACTTCTTGCAAGAATAACCCACAGTTTTATAAAAGTCGGCACAATAGCGACGCACGTTGCCGTTTTAGACGGTATGATAGTTATATTCGGCGCAATTATGATGGACAACGTAAACAGCGCATTGTATGCGTTGATACTGATTTTCGTAACGGCAAAAGTAAACGATTTGTTATTAATGGGCTTTAACAAAACCAAACTTTGCTATATAATAACCGACAATGCCGAAGAACTTGCCGAAAACATAATAAACAGACTTCCGAGAGGCGTAACGCTTATAGACGGCAAAGGAATGTACACGAAAGAGCACCGTAATTTACTTATGTCCTGCATATATCAAAAACAAATAACGGGGCTGAAAACGCTTGTAAAAGAAATCGACCCGAACGCATTCGTAATAGTATGCGACGCCAACGAAGTTTACGGAAAAGGCTTCCACAGTATTTAAAAACTTAAGCAAACGACTATTAAAAAAATGCGGAGCGATAAATATTATCGACTCCGCAATTTTTTTAAGGAAACACTACTTTCCGCTTTTAACAAATTTTTTTAAAGATTCAAACAGTTCGGGCGTTATAACGTGCTCGATTCTGCAAGCGTTTTCTTCGGCAACTTCCCGTTTAACGCCTGCGTTTTCCAAAAATTCCATTATAACGGTATGCCGTTCGTAAACGCCTTCTGCCTTTTGCTTGCCCGATTCGGTAAATAATATCTCTCCGCAACTGCCGATTGTTATAAAACCTTTTTTAACGAGCAACCCTATTCCCCTAGAAACAGACGGTTTTGAATATCCGAGTTCTTCCGCAACGTTGATAGCACGAACGTTTGCGCTTTTCCGTTTCAAAAGCAAAATCGTTTCAAGATACATTTCTTCAGACTCTTGGTACTTTATCATAAACACACCTTAACCTTACTTTTTTCCTTTTATCATCCTAAGCGAAAATTAAAAATCTCATTGTATAGA
>CAZMOQ010000071.1:0-5061 GCA_964568155.1 uncultured Clostridia bacterium
TTGTTTTTTCCAGATTTCTTTTCTTTGCTATTCTATGCAGTTGTCAATCTTCTATCTAAGCAGGCAACAGCCTGCGATTTGAATTACTACCTGAGCGATAGCCTATATATATTATCATTTATGAAAGTTAAAGTCAAGCGATTTTTTCAAAAAAAACAAATTTTTTAAAAAATTTTTTCTCAGCGTTTTATTGACGTTTTTAATGAAAAATCAAAAGCGTTTTCCTTAACTTTATTCCTTGATAAGTTCTCCGAAAGCAGCGCTCATTTTATCGAACGCTTTAGTCGCCGACGCAACGTCGTTCATCTTAATAGAATAATAAACTTTTAACTTCGGTTCGGTACCGCTCGGTCTTACGCATACAAAACTTCCGTTTTCCAACTCGTAATAAACGCTGTTATTAGGCGAAATATCGATGCGTTCGTCGGTGCCGTCGGCAAGTTTTCTAACGGGAACCGAATAGTCCCTTACCGCAGTAACGTTGTAAATATCTATCTTTTCAACTTTTTTGGTCTTTAACTTATCCACTATGGAATTCATTTCCGCCATTGCGTTTAAGCCCGAAAAATTAACGCTTACGTTTTTATCCAAACAATATCCGTATTTATCGTAAAGTTCGCAAAGTCTTTTATACACGGAAACTTTTTTATAAGTATAATAACATACCATTTCGGCGAAAAGCATACTTGCAACAACGGCGTCCTTATCCCTGCAATGCGTACCCCTTAGATATCCGCAACTTTCTTCAAAACCGAAAATATATTGTCTATCCCCCGAAACTTCGGATTCTTTTATTTTTTCGCCTATAAACTTAAAGCCGACCGGCGTTTCAACCAGTTCGACGCCGTAATCGTCCGCAACCGCCTTAACCATACTTGTGGTAACGAAACTTTTAACCACGAAACCGTTTTTGGGCAAATTACCCGTTTCTTTCAATCTCAACAATATATAATCGAGCATAAGTACGCCCGCTTGGTTGCCGCTTAACGCAACGAATTCGTTTTTATCGTTTCTAACGGCAACGCCCAACCTGTCGCAGTCGGGGTCCGTACCGAAAACGACGTCGGCGTGAATTTTATCGGCAAGTTTAATTCCGTAAGACAGTGTTTCTTTATATTCGGGGTTAGGAACGGCTACCGTAGAAAATTCCGTATCTTTATTCACTTGTTCTTCAACGAGTGTCGCTTTTATCCCCAACTTTTTCAATATCGTGGTAACGGGAATGTAACCGCTGCCGTGAACGGGCGTATAAACTAATTTTATATCCTTACCGACCTTTTTTACTATATCGTTGGAAAGCGTTAACTTTTTAATAGTTTTATAATACTTTTTATCTATTTTTTTACCGATTATTTTAATTTTTCCTTTCATCGGCGAACCGAAAAGAATTTTATCCGACAAACAACCGCCTAAATCGGTTATGCAAGCAACAACCTTTTTAGTATCTTCGGGCGACATTTGCGCGCCGTCCGCACCGTAAACCTTGTAACCGTTATATTCTTTCGGGTTATGGCTTGCAGTTATCATAATTCCTGCAACCGTTGCAAGTTCCCTTACCGCAAACGAAAGCATCGGTACGGGATGAACGTCGTTAAACAAATAAACTTTTATTCCGTTAGTGGCAAGAACGTCCGCCGCTGCCTTTGCGAATAATTCGGAATTTCTTCTTGTATCGTAAGATATTGCAACGCCGCTGTTTACTGCGTTTTCGCCTTCGGCTTTTATATAATTCGCAAGACCTTGCGTAGCACGCCTTACGGTATAAACGTTCATCATATTAAGCCCGACGCCGAGTATTCCACGCATACCCGCAGTGCCGAATTCAAGTTCCTTGCCGAAACGGTATTCTATTTCTTTTTCGTTATCGGCAATCGATAAAAGTTCTTTCTTGTCTTGTTCCGCAAGTTTTTCGCTTGACAACCATTCGTTATAAATTTCCTTATACATCGTACACTCCAAAAATCAATTTTATTTTCTATTCTCTATCGTAATAAATTCTTTTCTATCGTTAAGACTTACGTATGCAGGTCGAATTATTTTTCCTGCGTTGATAAGTTCTTCCAAGCGGTGTGCGCTCCAACCGGCAACTCTTGCGACTGCGAATATCGGCGTATACAGTTCGGTAGGAATTCCAAGCATACTATACGCAAAGCCGCTGAAAAAATCCACGTTTGCGCTTACGCCTTTATAGATTTTGCGTCTTTCCATAATAAGTTCTTTGGAAATATCTTCTATATCGGTATAAAGTTTAAACTCTTTTTCTTTGCCTTTTTCTTTCGCTAATTTTTCCACAAAGCCTTTAAATACTTCTGCTCTCGGGTCGGACACCGAATAAACTGCGTGTCCCATACCGTAAACCAACCCCGATTTATCAAAAACTTCGCCGTCGAGCATCTTGCTTAAATAATCGGTTAAGTCAGCCCGCCTGTTCCATTTTTTTACGTTATGCTTTATATCTTCAATCATTTGCATAACTTTTATATTTGCCCCGCCGTGTTTAGGTCCTTTTAAAGAACACAGCGCAGCGGTCATAGCCGAATAAGTATCCGTTCCCGTAGAAGTAACTACGTGCGTCGTAAACGTAGAGTTGTTACCACCGCCGTGTTCGGCGTGCAAAATAAGCGCAACGTCCAAAACACTTGCTTCAAGTTCGGTAAATTCCCCGTCTTTACGCATCATTCTTAAAATATTTTCCGCAATAGACATATCGGAATCGGGCTTATGAATTATAAGGCTATCGTTTTTGTTATAATGCATATGCGCTTGATAAGCGTATACCGAAAACATAGGAAATACCGAAATCAACCTTAAACATTGCAACAAAACGTTTTCCAAAGATATATCGTTGCCATTATGGTCGTAAGAATATAACATTAAAACGCTTCGGGAAAGCGAATTCATTATATCTTTGCTGGGTGCTTTCAAAATAACGTCCTTAACGAAATTTCTAGGCAGTTTCCTGAGTTCGGAAAGCAATGCGCAAAATTCGTCAAGTTGTCTTTCGTTAGGCAACTCGCCGAAAATCAATAAGTATGCGGTTTCTTCGAACCTGAATCTTTTTCTGGTATTTTTATAAATAATATCTTTTACGTTAATTCCACGATAATAAAGTTCGCCGTTACAAGGAACTTTCACTCCGTTTTCGACTTTTTTTGCAATTATATCCGAAACATCGGTAAGCCCTGCGACTACGCCTTCGCCGTTAACGTCACGCAAGCCCCTTTTTACCTGATACTTCGTATACAAAGAAGCGTCGAACTTTTCTTGGGAATTTATCTTGGCAGACAAATCTTCAAATATTTTTTTATTATCGTAACCTTTCATTCGGCAACCTCCGTTCAATTTATTTTTTTATTTTATCACATAAAACGTCCATATGTCAAGTTTAAGCACGATTTTTACGATTTATGACTTAAAAAAGAATTTTTTAAATTATTTTTGCGTATGATTTTTTTACCGCTATATATAATAATGTATATGAAAAGATTTGCAACGGTTTTATGTATGGCGATATGCGCAACCATTCCTTTTTGCAAAAACATAAAATATACGGCACGCAGCGAACCACTTAACCCCGAAAACGAATACGTTTACCTTACTACGGTTATGTATCACAATATTTTAAATAGCAGAACGGGAACTTATATAATATCCGAACAACAACTTAACGACGATTTATCTTGCTATAAAAAACACGGGTATAATTTCGTTTTGCCGAGCGAAGTTATTGCGTACGCCGAAAAAAAAGCCGCACTACCCGAAAAGCCTATAATAATTACCTTCGACGACGGGCATTACAACAATTTATATTACGGCTTGCCTATTTTACTTAAACACGACGCAAAAGCCTGTTTTTGTATCGTCGGGAAGTTCAGCGAAAATTCCAGCACGAACGGCGACGACAGTAACCCTAATTACTCTCACCTTACTTGGGCGCAAATAGGCGTTCTATCAAAAAGCGGAATAATCGAAATAGCAAGCCACACTTACGATATGCACAACTATAAACCACGCTTCGGAATAGGTAAAATTCAAGGCGAAACCGACGAAGAATACGCACAAGCCCTTAAAAATGATATTGCAAAAATAAACGAAAAACTGTACGGTGCAACGGGCAAACTGCCCGTTACCTTCGCATACCCTTTCGGAAAGTACACCGACACGGCAAAAAACGAACTGCTTAACGCCGGCTATAAGTTGATGATGACTTGCAACGAAGGCGTAACGAAAATAACTTGCGGAAACACCGAAAGTTTACACTACGTGCGACGGTATAACCGAAGCGGAACATATTCTACGGCAGAATTTGTATCGAAACTGGAAAAAGGGCTTACAAAAGCGGCAAAAATCGACACCGAAACCAACCGTTAAAATTAAAAAGCGGCGCAAGATATAAAGTCAACTAATAAAAAAAAGGCGAAATATTAAAAATTTTTATATCAAAACAGTATACAAACAAAATATTTTTATGTTAAAATATTCCTGTAAATAAAAAAACGTTCATCGTTATCTTTTAAGGAGTTATTTTTATGAAGAAAGTTTATGAAGGCAAAACCAAAGACGTTTTTGAACTTGACAACGGCAACGTTATGTTGAAATTTAAAGACGATTGCACAGGCAAAGACGGCGTGTTTGACCCGGGCGAAAACAGCGTAGGTTTGAAAATCGACGGTATAGGCAAAGCAAATTTACAAACTTCGATTTATTATTTCGAATTACTTAAACAAGCAGGAATAAAAACGCACTACGTGAGCGCAGACGTTGAAAACGCAACTATGGAAGTTCTCCCTGCAAAAGTTTTCGGTCACGGACTAGAAGTTATTTGCCGTTTGGTTGCAACGGGCAGTTTCGTTCGCAGATACGGCGAATATATCAAAGACGGCACACCGCTAAAAGGCGGCTACGTTGAATGTACTTTCAAAAACGACGCTAAGGGCGACCCGTTGGTAACAGGCGAAGGTCTTGCAGCACTCGGCGTTATGTCCCCCGAAATGTTTGAAAGTATGAAAGAACAAACTTTAAAAATAACTAAAATAGTTGCGGACGACCTAAAGAAAATAG
>CAZMOQ010000072.1:0-5061 GCA_964568155.1 uncultured Clostridia bacterium
AGATTTCTATTTTTTAAGTATTCCGCATAAAATTACGATAATTTTCTACTTTTTAGGCGTTAATCTTAAAAAACAATTCACAAATATTATTCTTCTTCGTCTTCGGGTAAGTCTACGTTATGGTAAACGTCTTGAACATCGTCAAGGTCTTCTAACGCATCGATAAGTTTTTCAAACTTGGCGGCGTTTTCGCCTTCAAAAGAAATTCTTGTTGCGGGTATCATTTCTATTTCCGCAGAGAAGAATTTTAGTCCTTTTTCTTCAAGATATTTTCTTACTTCCGAAAAGTTTTGTACCGAAGTGTTTACGGTAAATGCGTCGTCTTCGGTAATAACGTCGTCCGCACCTGCTTCGATAGCGTATTCCATAACGGTATCTTCGTCAAGGTCGGGGGTTCTTTCCACTACGATTACGCCCGTATTACTGAAAAGATAAGATACGCAACCGGAGTTACCGAGCGAACCGCCGTGTTTACGCAACACAGTTCTTACGAAGTCAACAGTTCTGTTTTTATTGTCGGTAAGCGTTTTTATTATAAGAGCGCTTCCGTTGGGGCCGTAGCCTTCGTAGGTAAGTTCTTCGTAATTAGCGGCGGAAAATTCACCCGTAGCCTTTGCGATACACTTCTTTATATTATCGTTAGGCATATTCATAGAACGGGCTTTTGCTATAGCGTCCGCAAGTTTGCTGTTGGTATCGGGGTCGGCGCCTGCCTTAGCGGCAACTGCAAGTTCCCTACCGATTTTGGTGAAAATTTTGCCCCTTTGAGCGTCTATTTTAGCCTTTTTGTTTGCTATATTAGCGGCATGGCTGTGTCCTGACATATTGATTTCTCCTTAATTTTTATTATTTACGTCCTAAAACGTACATTGCTATTCCTGCGGCGACGCCTGCGTTAAGGCTTTCCGAACATTCGCACATAGGTATGCTTACTTTTTTTACCGCAATGCTTTCGACTTCGGCTGAAATTCCTTGAGATTCACTGCCTATAGCAAGGCAAAAATCTTTTGAAACCTTTGCGGAAAATATATCTTCGCCGTCCATATCGGTTACAACGATATTTTTCAGATACTCCGAAAAATTCTCTTTGGTAACCTTATATAAATTCACGAAAAAAATCCCGCTCATACTGGCACGCACCGTTTTGGGATTAAAAGGGTCGGCAGTATCCAGCAAATAAATATCTTTATAACCTGCTGCGGCTGCGGTACGGATTATCGTACCGACGTTGCCCGGATTTTGAAGCCCGTCCAAAAGCAAGCACTTTCCCGTTTGTTTTACGGGGTTTAACGAAGGCATTTTTATAACAGCCAAAACGCCTTCTGGATTTACTTCGTCGCTGACGCTTTTATAAACGCTTTCGGTAACTTCCAAAACGGGCAAAGCCGTTTCGGGTAGGCGTTTTACGGCGTCGGGCGTTCCGCAAATTAAAGCAACTTCTTTATTAGTTCTTATCGCTTCCGTAACAGGTTTTACGCCTTCCGCAATAAAAAGTTTATCTTCTTCCCGATACTTTTTTTGAGTAAGCGATTTTATTTTTTTAATTTTTTCGTTCGATACCGAAGTAATAAGCATTTTCTTTTACCCAAAAAAGAGCCTACGCATTATATGTTAGGCTCTTTTAGTTTAATTATTTAGAAAGGCAAGCCTTTGCTTTTTCCGCAACTGCGGTGAATGCAGCGGCGTCGTTTACTGCAAGGTCTGCAAGAACTTTTCTGTTAAGTTCGATACCTGCCAACTTTAAGCCGTGCATAAGTTTGCTGTAAGAAAGACCGTTAAGTCTTGCAGCCGCATTGATACGAGCAATCCAAAGAGAACGGAAATCTCTTTTCTTTTGCTTTCTACCGATGTAAGCATACATTTGCGACTTCATAACCGCTTGACGAGCAACTCTATATCTCTTGCTCTTACCGCCAAAGTAACCCTTAGCGAGTTTTAATATTTTTCTACGCTTTTTAACAGCGTTTACACCTCTTTTAATACGCATAATCAGTTCTCTCCTTTAAATTATTTATTGTAAATCAAGGTTCTAATGGTCTTTTGTTGACCTGCGTCTACGTAGTCGCCTTGACGAAGAGTGTTCTTTCTCTTTCTGCTTTTCTTGGTAAGAATGTGGTTCTTGCCGGCGTGTGCTCTTTTAACTTTACCGCTTGCGGTAACTCTGAAACGCTTTTTAGCGCCGCTTTTGGTTTTCATTTTCGGCATAATACTGCCCTCCGTTTCTTATATTTAATCGTGTGAATTGTATTCAACGTTGATTACTTTTTTACGCTTTAATCGGCGCAAGCATCATCCAAATGCTTCTGCCTTCGGTTAAAGGCTTCTTTTCCATAACGCCTGCGTCCTTTACAAGTTCAAAGAACCTGTTCATAACATCCACGCCCAAGTTTGCGTGCGCATTTTGTCTACCGCGCATTCTTATGGAAACTTTAACTTTATTGCCTGCGCTTAAAAATTTGCAGGTTTGTTTCGCTTTTACGTTGAGGTCGCCTACGTCAATCGTCATCGATAGCCAAATTTCTTTAACTTCAACGGTTTTTTGATTCTTCTTGGCTTCTTTTTCCTTCTTTGCAAGTTCGAAAACATACTTACCGTAATTCATTATTTTACATACGGGCGGATTTGCGTTAGGAGAAATTTTTACAAGGTCAAGTTCCTTTTCGTCTGCGATTTCCTGCGCTTGGCGAGAAGTCATTATGCCTAACTGTTCCCCGTTCTCACCTATCAGGCGAATTTCTTTATCCCTAATGTTTTCATTGATTTGATGCTGGTCTTTGATAATTTTGTACCTCAAAATATATTTTAGCCTTGTGGCTAATTGACGAAATAAAAGCGGATTGCACGAAAAAGCAACCCGCATAATATCAAAATGCGCAATACGGCTTAAGCCGAACCACCTAAGATATCGAGCCGACACGACGCAAATTATCGTCCGGCGAGAAGGGTAACTTCTTCTTTGCCGTATTATATTATCACAATTATTCCTTTTTGTCAACGGTTTTTAACGATATTTTTTACAAGTTAAGCAACAAAATAGCGACTGCTCCGATTGCGATGCCCAGCCATTGAATTTTTTCAAGCCGTTCCTTAAAAATAAACAACGCCGCTATTATGGAAACCGCTAATCCGCCGACCGCTATTACGGGATAAACCACGACGGTCGGCAACATTACCGCCAAAATACCTACCAACATATTATGTATGCCGTTGCACACGCCCGACGCAAGCGGTACGTACCAACTGCGTTTTAACGCCGTTTTTACGTTGGTTTTATCCGAAAAGGCAAATATTACCGTGCAAATAACGAAAGCGAACGCCATTGCGAAAAACATCATCGAAGCGTTGTATTCCTGCCCGTAGGTTAAGATAAACGTTTTATCCGCAATCGCAGCGGCGGCGTTAGTCAAAAACATAACGGCAGCGAAAATAATCCACTTTAGATTTATATTTTTCTTTTCGGAATTTTTTTCGTAAAGGCAAAGCGCCAAAGCGATTACGGTAACGATTAAGCCTACTATTACCGTCCAAGTGACGTCTTCGTTCCAAAAAACGAAGCCCCACACCGTTACGCCTATAAGCGAAAGTTGTGCGATAAGCGAAGTCAGCGAAGTAGAACCGTGTTCGAGCGCACGTATCATACACATAAAAAATACGCAATAACATACCGCAAAAATCGTAGAATACACAAGTTCTACAGGCGTAAAATGAAACGAAATTATGCAATTTACGCCCCAAGCGAGCAATGCGCCCGCACACACAATAGCGTTATGCAACCATACCGTACAAGGAGCCTTTTCGTTAAGTTTATTGTATAAAGTTCCGAAAACCGAAGTGGTTGCGACTAAAAATATATTGAATACCAAATATAAATATTTCATAACCACACCTTAGAACAAACCGCTGATTACCCCGTTTTCGTCAACGTCGATTTTTTCAGCCGCAGGTACTTTAGGTAGCCCGGGCATAGTCATAATATTTCCCGTAAGCACTACTATAAACCCTGCGCCTGCGGATACTTTAACGCTTCTTACGGTAATTTCAAAACCGCTCGGAGCGCCCAACTTGGTTGCGTCGTCCGAAAAACTGTACTGCGTTTTTGCAATACATACGGGGAGTTTATCGAAGCCGAGTTCGGTCAATCTTTTAATTTGCTTTTCGGCGTCGGCAGTGTAAATAACCCCGTCCCCACCGTAAATTTTAGTTGTAATGGCGTTGATTTTTTCTTTTATGGAAAGGTTTGCGTCGTACGAATACGTAAAGTTAGGTTTTTCTTGTTCGCATATGCGAACTACTTCCTTTGCAAGTTCTATTCCGCCCTTGCCGCCGTCAGCCCAAACGGTCGAAAGAACGACGTTTACGCCGAGTTCCGCACATTTATCCATAACGAGTTTAATTTCGGCGTCGGTATCGGTCGGGAATTTATTTACCGCAACGACCGAAGGCAAACCGTATACGTTTTTAATGTTAGAAACGTGCCTTAAAAGGTTAGGCAAGCCCTTTTCGAGCGCAACCAAATTTTCTTCGCCGAGTTCGGTCTTTGCCAAACCGCCGTGCATTTTAAGCGCACGTATCGTTGCGACGATAACTACTGCCGAAGGTTTTAAACCTGCAAGCCTGCATTTAATATCCAAGAACTTCTCCGCACCCAAATCGGCACCGAAACCTGCTTCGGTAATTGCGTAATCGCCGAGTTTCATAGCCATTTTAGTTGCGATAACCGAATTACAGCCGTGCGCTATATTAGCAAACGGACCGCAATGAACCAAAGCGGGCGTGCCTTCCAGCGTTTGCACCAAATTAGGCTTTAACGCTTGTACCAAAAGCGCAGTCATTGCGCCTTGTGCGTGCAAATCGGCTGCCGTTACGGGTTTATCGTCGTAAGTATACCCAACTATTATTTTACCGCAACGCTCTTTCAAATCGCTTATAGACGTGGAAAGGCACATAACAGCCATCATTTCGGTTGCGACGGTAATGTCGTAACCGTCTTCTCTCGGAACGCCGTTTACCTTACCGCCCAAGCCGTCTACTACGAAACGAAGTTGTCTGTCGTTCATATTG
>CAZMOQ010000073.1:0-4742 GCA_964568155.1 uncultured Clostridia bacterium
AAGGCGTCTTTTTTGGTAACGTCTTTAACAAAACGCAATTCCTTTCTTTCGATGACGATTACCCACGCAAAGACGAACACCACGCAGGTACGAATCGCCGTTGCCAAATTAGAATCTACGTCTTTTATGCCTATTTTCGCAAATAAAGACGTCGCTGCGGCAAACACCGCCGAAAGAATAGCGAAAACAAGCCACGAAAGACTTTGCTTGCTTTCGTCTTTTTTTATATCGGTCATAAAATAAGTTCCCCAACCTATAAACATAAGACAAATCAGTTTTACGTACCACAAACTTCTTTCGTCGGGGAATAGAATTATCGCAAACAGCACGGATAAAACGACGCTCGATTTGTCGACCGCCGCTACCTTCGACACTTCACCCAAAGACAGCGCCTTAAAATAACATATCCAACTTATCCCCGTAGCCATTCCCGACAAAATCAAGAACACCCACGACTTTACGTCTATATTAGAAATTCCGTATTGCGCACCCGTAATGAAAACGATTAGCCACGAAAACACAAGCACGACCGACGTGCGTATCGCCGTCGCTACATTAGTATTCGTTTCTTTTATTCCGCACTTAGATAAAATTGCGGTAACGCCTGCAAATACGGCTGAAAAAACCGCCGCTAAAATCCACCACATATTTACACCTACAATACCGTAACCGTTGCAAAAAACGCTCCAAAAAATCGGAGCGTTTTGTTTTTACGTTTTATTTTAGTATTTTTTTATTATTTCGCACATCTCGTCGTAACGCTTTTCCATATCTTCGATAAGTTTAAATTGCGTTCTGCACCTGTCAAGGTTATGACCTTCCCTATGCGTTCTGAAATATATATCCCCGTCAAGATAATCGGCTAAAAAACGCATACCGCATTCGTACGTCATAAGGATAGCGCCGAAAGCAAGGTTATCTTTTTCGATTTGCGTTGCACCGTCGCCGAGTGCCGAAAGATATCCTTTAGCATACGCTTCGAATAAGTTTATATCGAAGTTAACTTTGCTTAAATCTTTTTCGTCTTCAGCGGCAGGGTTGCAACCGAAACGAATACTGTCACCGAAATCGTAACAAATACTGCCCGGCATTATGGTATCTAGGTCGATAACCGCAACGGGCTTGCCCGTTTTTGCGTCCAACATAACGTTGTTTAACTTAGTATCGTTATGCGTAACTTTGGTAGGCATTTCGCCCGACCTTAAAAGTTTAACGATTTTTCCGCAATAATCCTTTCTTGAAAGAACGAAGTCGATTTCCTTCTTAACGCTTGCAGCCCTTCCCTTTACGTCCTTTTGGAGAGAGTTTTCAAAATCCCTAAACCTTTTTTCGGTGTTATGGAAATCTGGCAAAACTTCGTAAAGTTTAGTAGCGTCGAATTCAGCCAACAAGTTTGCGAAATTACCGAACGCAACTGCGCTGTAATAAAAATCTTCGGGTTTTTCAACCACCTGATATGCGACTGCGTCGGTTATAAACTTATATACCCTGAAATATGCGTCACATTCTTCACAATGGAAATACGCTTTCCCGTCTTTTGCGTAAACAAGCGTAAGACTTTCCCTATCGGGATTTCCGCCCCTTTCGGCAATCTTTTGCCTGTTGAATTCGGTAACAAGTTTGATATTGTTCATCAATTTATCGACGTCTTTGAAAAGATTGCTGTTTATTCTTTGCAAAATATAATTTACTTTTCCGCCGTTATCGATAACCGCAAGGTAAGTTTCGTTGATATGCCCTTCGCCGTATCTTTCGCAAGAAACAAGCGAACCTTCGATATCGAATTTAGATATTATCTTATTAAAATCGTAAGCCATAAAAAAATACCGCCTTTGTATGTTATATAAACTATAAGAAGTAAATATTTTGCTTATCGGCAAAATATTTGCAAAACTATTCGTTTTGCCGTAAAAACTTGCGTTTTTACACTTCTAAGTTTGAAATATGGCGAAGTTGCTGCTCCTTGCAAGCAAAGCATCAACTTCTTGTATTATAAATTGTATCACAAACAAACGCTCAATTCAAGCATTTTTATAATAAAAAACCGTAAACTCAAATTTTTTGTCTTTTTTCACAAATACCGCACTACTCCAACGGCGGATAAGCCGTCAAAGCGCAAATTTTAAAATTGTTTATTATAAATTTATCTTCGTATTCGGTGGTAATTTCGTCGTTAGGCGCATTGTGCAAATCGTAAGTCAACTCGCTTATATCGTAGCCGAATTCCTTAAAACATTCTATGGAATATTCAAAAAACGGCACGTTATCGGTTTTTTGCCTTATAAAACCGTCCTTTACAAGAATATTTTTGTAAATTTTTAAAAATTTAGGATTAGTAAGCCTGCGGTTTGCATAGGTGTTTTTAGGGTACGGACAAGAAAAATTAAGGTAAATTCTTCTTATAGAGTCTTTTTTTATAAAAAACTCCAAATTTTCAGCGCTTAAATTTAGAAATACTAAATTGCTTAGACCTTCCGCCAACTCCGCCGCCGAAACTATAACGTTTGAAAGTTTTTCCACTGCGATATAATTGACGTCAGGGTTACGCCTAGCCGTTTCGACGATGAATTTCCCCTTGCCGCAACCGATTTCCATTTCTACGGGATTATCGTTGCCGAAAAGCGTCTTATAATCCAAATAGTCGGGCTGTTTGTCTTTTTGCTTGTAAAAATCGTAGTTTTCCAAAATATATAAGTTGTTACGCTTTGCAATCCTTTCGTCAAGGTGCTTTTTCTTTCTCATTCTCATACGCTGAATTTTATCACAAAAACGATATTTTTTCAAGAAATTTGTTGAACTAAAAAGTAATTTGTGGTAATATATTTTAAATAAGCGTAAATTATTTATAGTAAAAAATAAATTTGCAAAAACTTATACGGCATTTCAAATTAAGGAGAATAATATATGAAAAAAACAGTAGCGGTCGTAGGCGACGCAGTAATAGAAAAAAACGGCTTAAAACAACGCATTGCGTACGAAACGGGCAAACTGCTTGTGGATAACGGTTTCAGGGTTCAATCAGGCGGTATGGGCGGCGTTATGGAAGCGGCATTCGCAGGGGCAAGAGCCTCAAAAAACTATACCGACGGCGACACGATAGCCCTTTTACCCACCTTCGATATATGTTACGCAAATAAATATGCGGATATAATTATCCCCACCGGCATAGACGTTATGCGAAACGCAATAGTGGCAAACGCTTCCGCAGTAATAGCGGTCGGCGGCGGAGCGGGAACGCTGTCCGAAATGGCTTTCGCTTGGTCCCTTAAACGGCTTTTAATAGCGTACGAAAGCGTTGACGGTTGGAGCGCAAAACTTGCAAACACCAAAATAGACGAAAAAAAGCGTTACGACTTTCCCGATAAAGTTTGGGGCGTAAACGAACCAGAAGAAGCGATTAAAATTTTACTTGAAAAAATAGATAAATACACTGAATATCATAAAGGCATAGAATTTCTTAATAAAAATTAAAAATAATTTTGCAAAAGGAAAAAACTTATGAAAAAGATTTATTCATCGGTTAGTGAACTAATCGGAAATACTCCGCTTTTAGAACTTAAAAATCTTAAAAAAACGCTAGGCTTAAAAGCAAATATCTTTGCCAAGTTGGAATTTTTTAACCCCGCAGGCTCCGTTAAGGACAGAGTCGCAAAATTTATGATTGACGACGCCGAAAAAGACGGCAGACTTAAACCAAATTCGGTAATAATTGAACCCACTTCCGGCAATACGGGTATAGGGCTTGCAAGCGTTGCCGCCGCAAAAGGCTACAAAACCATAATCGTTATGCCCGACACGATGTCAATAGAACGCCGTAAACTGCTTAAAGCCTACGGTGCCGAACTCGTTTTAACCGACGGTTCGCTGGGTATGAAAGGAGCGATAACCGAAGCCGAAAAATTAGCAAATTCGTTAGAAAATGCCGTAATTATGGGGCAATTTACAAACCCTTCCAACCCGAAAGCGCACTTTTCGACAACGGGTAAAGAAATTTACGACGATTTAGACGGCGAAGTTGATTATTTTATCGCAGGCGTAGGAACAGGCGGTACTATAACGGGCACGGGCGCATACCTTAAAGGCATAAAAAACAACGTAAAAGTAATTGCGGTCGAACCCCTTTCTTCCCCCGTTTTGACTACAGGAAAGGCTGGAAAACACGAAATTCAAGGAATCGGCGCAGGTTTTGTCCCTAAAATTTTGGATACCGACGTTTACGACGAAGTTATTGCCGTAAGCAACGAAAACGCATATGCTTTTGCAAGATTGCTTGGAAAGTGCGAAGGCGTTTTAGTAGGAATATCTTCGGGCGCAAGTTTGTGCGCCTCCGTAGAGTTAGCGAAACGCCCCGAAGCCAAAAATAAAAATCTTGTCGTTTTATTCCCCGACGGCGGGGACAGATACTTATCCACCCCGTTATTTGAAGAATAACGCCGTAAAAACAAGAAAATAAACAAATAATATCCATTTTTAAGAGTTACACACTGTCATTATGAACATTTTTTGTCATTATTCGCCTTTTTTGTCATTCTTTAGCATTTGTCCACTGTCATTTTGAGTGTTCTTCCCTTGTCATTCTGAGTTCGCTTTTGCGAACGAAGAATCTAAATGTTTTAGACGCTTCGTAAGTAGGGCTACGGAGCGGAACTCAGCGTGACACGGTTTTAATTTTTATTGCTTGTCCTTTTTCGCAAAAAGATTTTGAAAAAAGATTTTTGCGAAAAAGGAGAAATCGCCACTTT
>CAZMOQ010000074.1:0-4672 GCA_964568155.1 uncultured Clostridia bacterium
AAATGTTTGCTTGCAAGGACATTTTTACGCCGTGTTGCAATGATGCAGTCGTGCGGTTACGCACGGGGAAACGTTAGTTTCGGTTTTGCCTATGGCAAAACCACTGTGTTTATTATACCCCAAATTTAGTATTTAGTCAAATAAAGGAAAAGACGGAAAAGTTTTCGGTTTCGGCGTTCGGTATAATTTTTTTTAGATTGCAAAAATTATTTTTATGCTTATAAATTCAAATTTGTCCGCAGTAAAAAAATACTTGCAAAAAGTGTTCATATCGGCGGACTTGCAATTAAAACCCGTCAGTATTGACGGCAAAACAGCCGCTTTGATTGTTTTTACGGAAAGTATTACTAATAAAGAACTTATAGGGAAAAGCGTTATACAACCGCTGTCGGCGTATAACGGAAAAATTACCGTTAAAAATATAGATAATTTAATACTTAATCCCGATAAAAAAGTTATTTCGGAAATGACCGTCGCCGTTAAAGAAGTTTTAAGCGGCAACGCAATGCTGTTCGTTGACGGGCTTAACAAGGCGTTTTCAATTTCGGCTAAAAAGTTTGAAATGCGTGCCGTTTCCGAGCCGCCTACCGCTACGGTGGTAAAAGGTCCCAGAGAAGGCTTTGTCGAAGATATCGAAACTAATATAAGTTTGTTGCGTAGAAAATTAAAAACGACTAAACTTGTTTTCAAAAAAACTCAAGTCGGAAAATACTCGGATACGACGGTTGCGGTATGTTATATTGACGGAGTCGTTCAAAAGGGGTTGGTCGAAAAAATCGTTAAAAGATTAAAAACTATTCAAATAGACGCCGTGCTTGACAGTTCGTATATAACCGAATTTTTAGGCGAACACCCTACTTCGCTTTTCAAACAACTCGGCAATACCGAAAAGCCCGATATTTTTACGTCTAAAATTTTAGAAGGCAGGGTAGGGATAATAGTGGACGGCTCGCCGATAGCCATAACTTGCCCGTACGTGCTTTTAGAAGATTTGCAAAGTGCGGAAGACTATTACGTTGCGCCCTATAAAGCGACTATGAGCAGGGTAATAAGAGTTTTTTCCATAGGGCTTTCTTTATTGTTGCCTGCTTTTTTCGTGGCGGCACAGTTATTTCATCTTCAACTTATACCCTTGCCGTTTTTGCTTACTATCGTAGGCAGTATCAAGGGCATACCGCTTTCTCCGAGTTACGAAATGATATTTACCTTACTTATATTCGAAGTGTTAAACGAAGCGAGTGTGCGTATGCCTAAGTACGTAGGTATGGTGGTTTCCATAGTCGGCGGTTTGGTGTTAGGGGAAACCGCTGTAAATGCAGGCATAATTTCGGCTCCTGCGCTTATGATAATAGCGTTATCGGGCATATGCCTTTACACCGTGCCCGAACTCGAACGGCAATTTTCCGTTTTAAGGGCGGTATTTTTGCTTATAGCGGGTTCGGTCGGCGGCTACGGCTTACTGCTTGCCATAGCGACGCTTATAGTTTATCTTACGTCTTTTGAAACTTACGGAACTCCCGTTTTAGCGCCTTTTGCGCCGCTTAACGTCCCCGATATGCAGGACGGTGTGGTAAAGGAATTTATGCTTGAATCGACTCACCGCCCCAACGTTTTCAAAAGCCCTAACAAAATAAGACTTAAAAAGAATAAGGATATAGAAGAATGAGAGAATTCAATCTTAGGCAAATGTGCCTGTTTTTTATAGCGTTTATGCCCGTAACCAAAATATTTTTATTGCCGTCAATATACGCAGGGTTAACGGGTGCCGATATGTGGATAAGCGCATTTATAAATCTTGCTGCCGATATGGTTTCGCTTTTATCCGTGCTTTTGTTTTGGAAAAGGTTTGACGGAATGGAATTTTACGACGCATTGAGCGAAAGTTTAGGAAAATCCGTCGCAAAAACCGTGTACTTCCTTTACTTTATATACTTTATGTTGAAGGCGTATATACCACTCGTGGAACAAAAGGGATTTATAGAAATAACCCTTTACGAAAATACTGCTGGGTTTTTGGTGTTTACTCCGCTTGCGCTGTTTGCAATTTATCTTTCGGTAAAAAAGGCGTGCGTGCTTGGCAGGGCTGCGGATATTTTAGCCTTCGTTACGCTTAACGGCGTGATATTGTTATCTTCGCTTTCGATAGCGAATGCGGATTTCGGTAGCGTTTTGCCCGTCGGCATAAATGGTGCGTTCAATATATGCAAAGCAAGTTATTACGCCCTTGCTTGGTTCGGCGATGCCGTATATTTTTTGTTTTTGACGGGGGAAGTTAAGTTTGAAAAAGGGTATTTATGGAAAACGTTGACCAGTTATTTGATTTCAGGCGTTTTAGTCGTGTTTTTTATGTTGCTTTTTTATTCTACTTTTTCGTCAATAGCGCAAAGGCAAAGTTACGCATTGACCGAAATTTCAAAATATTCTACGGTAATTTACAATATCGGCAGGTTCGATTATATAGGAATATTCAGTATATTGTTATCGGGTATTTTTTCATTGTCTTTACCGCTGTATTTCGCAAACGTTTGCTTTAGGCGAGTGTTCGAAGTAAAACGAAAACTTCTTTTATCCGCCGTGCTTAGCAGTGTGGTGTTTTGCGCCGTATGGGTTACGCAAAGCAATATTTCGTTAGTGCAAAACGTTATTCAAACTTATTTGGGCGTATTTACTTTGATTTTAAGCAACGTGCTGCCTATATCGTTGTTTTTCTTAAGGAGAAAAAATGAAGAAATCGTTAAAGGCTAAAATAATACTTTTGGTAATAGTTCTTATAAGTTACGTGTTCTTTTCAAACGACTTCGGGCTTATAGATATAGAAAAAACTGCCATAATTGCGGCGGTCGGAATTGATAAAGCCGAAAACGAATACGAAGTCACCGTGCAAATCGCAGTGCCACAGGCAACCGATACTAATGCGGTAAACAATAAGGCGGTCGTTTCGGCAAAAGGCGCAACCGCAAGCGAAGCCATTCATCAAATAGGGGATATTACGGGTTGGTATCCTAAACTTGCCTTTTGCAACCTTATAATTTTAGGCGAAAATACGTTGAACGAAAACGTAAAATCCGTTTTGGATTACTTTTCAAGAACATTTAAAATTCAAGATTCGGCTTGCGTTGCAGGGTGCGTCGGCACGGCAAAAAAATTGTTGGCTACGGCTTCCCCGTTAGATAATATTTCGGCTTTTGCTGTGCAAAAAATCTTGCTTAAAAACAGGGGAATGACCAGCGATGTCGCAACCACCGATATAAAAACTTTTTCGGTCGGGTATTATTCAAGGGCAGGCTCGGGATATATGCCCGTTATAAAAACCATTCCTTTGGACGGCGAAGACACTTCCGAAAAGGCTGACGGTTCGGGCGGTTCTACGGGTAGCACGCTCGGCGACGAAAACAGTTCAAACGGAACGGGCGGAAGTTCTAGCGGTAAAAATTACGCTTTCGACGCCTCCGAAACTTTACTTTTCAAAAACGGCGTTGCGGTGGAAAAACTAAGCGGTAACGAAACGCAAGCCTACAATTTATTCAAAGAAACTGTCAGCGAAAATATTTTTTACGTCAACGGCGTTGAAACTGCGGACGAAAAAATAAACGCAGCGCTTACGGTAATAAACAATAAAACCAAAATAAAATTTTACGTGGATAAGGCAACGCCTGTGTTAAAGTTGACTGCGGACGTGTTTTGCAGGTTGGAGGACACTACCGTCTTAAATGACGCCGAAAGTTTGGAAAGCAGCGTTTTTGTTCCGCAGGAAATATGCGATAAAGCGGAAGAACTCCTTAACGGCTATATTGACGGAATTATCGTAAAATGCAAACAAAGCGGTTGCGATTTATTCGGGCTTGACGATAAACTTTTCAGATACAACCATAAATATTACGCTGCGTTAAGCGGAAAAATTTACGATAACTTACGGGTTGAAAAAGATATAATTTTTCACGGAATAGAGTAGTTATTTAAAGTGTAAATAAAAAAATTATTTATATTATTTAACTTTAGCGTAATCGAAAGATTAAAAATTTTTCAACACCTGTC
The DNA here is from genome assembly GCA_964568155.1 of uncultured Clostridia bacterium. Taxonomy (GTDB): domain Bacteria; phylum Bacillota; class Clostridia; order Christensenellales; family Borkfalkiaceae; genus UMGS775. The sequence goes on from CAZMOQ010000074.1 coordinate 4,036, forward strand.
ATACTGAGCAGGCGAGCGTGGCGAGCCTGTCGAATGTATCTAAAAGTAGATTCTTCGCTATGCTCAGAATGACAGGTTAAGAATGTAAAAAAACAGGAATAAAAAACATTCGCTAAAAGATTTTGCTTTAGCAAAAGATTTTAGTGAAAAAGGAGAAACCAACTTTAAAGTCCTGTACTTTGGCAAAAGCCAAAGTGCTGACAAAAGGTTGCGTTTCGACGTGTCATACTGAGCAGGCGAGTGTAACGAGCCTGTCGAAGTATCTAAAACAGTAGATTCTTCGTATGTTCGCAGTAGCGAACATACTCAAGAATGACAGGTTTGGGAAAATTATTATAAAAACATTCGCTAAAAGATTTTGCTTTAGCAAAAGATTTTAGCGAAAAAGGAGAAACCAACCGCACAGTCTTGCACTTTGTTTTTTACCAAAGTGCTGACAAAAGGTTGTGTTTCGACGTGTCATACTGAGCAGGCAAGTGTAGCGAGCCTGTCGAAGTATCTAAAATGTAATCGTGGCAGTGGTGCAATAGCTGACAAGAAACGCCGAGAGATTCTTCGTTCGCAAAAGCGAACTCAGAATGGCGGCGTCGAAACACGCCAAAGAGCCAACGATTTGCCTATTCAGGCAAATCGTAAG
>CAZMOQ010000075.1:0-4518 GCA_964568155.1 uncultured Clostridia bacterium
CTTTACTCTTTTAGATACTTCGACAGGCTCGTTTCACTCGCCTGCTCAGTATGACTCGTCAAAACACAACTTTTTGTCAGCACTTTGGCAAAAACCAAAGTGCAAGACTTTTCAGTTGGTTTTTCCTCTTTCACTAAAATCTTTTGCTAAAGCAAAATCTTTTAGCGAATTTTTTAATAATAATTCTTAACCTGTCATTCTGAGTTCGCTTTACCACTTTTGTCATTCTGAAGTTCGCAAAGCGAACGAAGAATCTCACGGCGTTTCTTGTTAGTAATTGCGTTACTATTACATTTATTTTTTAGATACTTCGACAGGCTCGCTACGCTCGCCTGCTCAGTATGACACTGGTTAACGACAGTCTTTACCAAGCCTGCTCAGTATGACAGGACTGCCGTCATTACTATCGGTAGCAAAGAATAATGACAAAGAAAAAGCGGAGAGTTGAAAAAAATCAACTCTCTGCTGTTGTTAGTATAATATATAAAAAGTAATTCTTTTGCCATAAGACAAAAGAGTTGCAAAACTATTCGTTTTGCTGTAAAAACAGTTGTTTTTTTATTTTATATAGTAAAAACTAGGGTTAGGAAATTCCAACCCTAGTTTTTTTGTTGCATTACTATTGCACTTGCGTTTTAGATTCTTCGACGGGCTTTTACAAGCCCGCTCAGAATGACAAGTGTGAATTACAAACTAAATTTTAAGTTTGTAATTTTTATTAAACTTTTTGTACAAACTAATTTTTAATTTACAAAATTAGTCTTTGCTTTCAACAAATGTGGCAAAACAACGACCATTTGTTTTTAACGTACCACTATCGGTGGTGCAGCCACTTACAGTACAATTTTTAGCAGTAAGCGTAGCGGTGCCTGCGGCTATAGTACCTACTATTGTAGCCTGTTTGTTTTCTTCTTTGCCATTTATTTTACAATCTTTAACCGTACAATTTGAAATTTCAACATTGCCATCAAGTTGTATGTGACCGATAATACCTGCAGCATTGCCGTATTTATTAGTTATTTCACAGTTGCTTACCGAACAATTAGTAATGCTAACCGTAGCAACTTGCGATACATAACCAACCAAACCTGCAGCACCAAAACCGGTACCATTCTCATTATCAGAATTTTGTGTTGCGGTGATTTTTACATTATCTGCATGGCAGTTTTCTAAAACAAGTTTGCTACCGTAATTATCCATATACGATACAAATGCACCGCAGTTGGTATTATTGCCATCCCCTACACCTGACATAATAGAATCCTTAATAGTTAGTTTTTTAATTGTAATCTCTAGCAGCCATACTACCGACAAAAGAAGTTGTCAAGCCCGAAATAGAATGGTTGTTTCCGTCGATTACAATATAATCTCCTATAGGCATATAACCACTACCGGTATCAATCTTAATAGGCGTCCATTCACCCGTTATAGCAATATCGTTCATCAACGCAATTTCGCCGCCTTTTTCGCCTGCGGCTACTAATTCTTCCTGATTAGTTACATACCAGTCAGCATTCAAAATAGTTGCCTTACCGGTGTTGCCTGTTGTAACATCAGTTACATCGTCTGCCTGACCTACAAAGTTACCTGCGTCATAATCTTCAGCCGTTTTGTAATTTTTATAATTATTACTTCTATCTACCTTTACAATTACGTTTTCGCCTATGGTGCAGTTTGTAACGGTAACATTGTCGTTTGCATAACCTACGATAGCGGCTAAATCACGATAACCTGTGATAGTAGTGTTAGAAACTGAACAATTATTAACTTTCGTACCATTCCAAGTATAACCAACGATACCGCCCACTTTATCGCCACCGTCGGTTTCACCATTAACAGTTAATACTTTAGAGGTTATTTCCGAATTTATAACACGACAATTTTCAATAGTAGACGGACTAGTTACGTCATAAGCAACGATTCCTGCAGTATAGTGTACGCCGCTAATTTTTGCGCCGTCAACGGTTACGTTTTTAATAGTTGCACCGCTAGTTTGGTTAAACAAACCTGCTGCACAATATGCAAAAGGATAGGTATTGCAACTATCGATACATCCGTTCGTTAAATTACCATCTTCGTCATAATCAGGGCAAGCATTTGCAAAGTTGATTCCCGTTATTTTGTGACCAAAGCCGTCGAATGTTCCGCTGAATGCACCATAACTAGGATGCTTATCACCGATACCCTTAAAATTCTTACCCGTAAGGTCTATATCGTTACAAAGAATTACGGTTTTTCCTGCATAACTAGTACCTGCGTTAACTGCGTTTGCAAATGCCATAAATTCATCGGCGTTATGTATTTGCGTAACACTATCGTCTATTTTTACGTCAGCGTTGCCTTGAACGGCTTCTACCATGAAAGAAATAGTGCAAGATTTATTTTGTGCAGTGTTGCCTGCGTTGCAAGGTAATTCCACATAACAGTTAAGCGTTTCAACAATATCGCCTTCTTTAGACGCTGCGGACAAAGGAAGCCAACCGATAGAATCGCCAACGATTATATTAAGTGCGGATTGCAATTCTTCATCGCCTGAAATCGTATATGTAGTTTTGAACTTAACGTCAACAGTACTATAATTTGTTACAACGATATCGAAGGTAACCTTATCGCCTGCAACCATATTGCTAAGGGTGATTTCGTTAGTTTTTTCATCGTACTCGGCAGTTCCTTGATAGAAACCTTCTTTATATTCGCCTGTTGCTTTTTGTTCTTCATATGAAATTGTATCAGGGTGAGTTGCCTTAAAGTTTGTAATTTCGGCTTTTACGTCAACTTTACCCGAAGATACAGCGATGTTTACTTTACTTTCGGAAGTAAAGAGTGCGAACGTTGCGCCTGCGATAAGGCTTACGCAAAGCATAATTGCCAAGATTGCGGAAACAACAACGTTTCTTTTGATTGTTTTGTTCATAAATAAATTCTCCTTTTTTTTAATTTTTTTTGTGTTTGTTTTTTTTGAATAATAATTTCGATAATCGTAAAAAGGGTTATACAATGTACATTCTCTTTTTTGTCATACTGAGCAGGCGAGTGTAACGAGCCTGTCGAAGTATCTCATACTAGATTCTTCGTTCGCTTTGCGAACTTCAGAATGACACGGTAGGAAGATTCTTCACTTACGCTCAAGAATGACAATATACCGCTCAAGAATGACACGTGAAAAATTTTTAATTTTTCTATCCTGTCATACTGAGCCCTGCTTCCTTGACGGGCTCACGAAGTATCTAAAAGAGATTCTTCGTCCGTCGCAAACGACGGACTTCAGAATGACACGGTAGTAGTGTCATACTGACACTATATCACTCAAGAATGACAGGTGTAGGAATGCATTATGCCCGTTTTTACAATATTCTTTATTTATTATTCAAGCGTTTTTACTACTGTGTACTTTGTGCTGTCTTTTGGGTTGCAATTATTAACAAATCAAAATCGGCAGTTTTATTTTGCGATTTATTTTGTTCTTCAATTTGTTCTTCAGTATCGCCTAAATTTTCAAATACGATTTTTACCCAAAATGATGTAGATGCGTTTTTAGCCAAATCGCCGCTACCGACTTGAATTTGGCTAGCAAAAGTAATGTTGTTGTCTTCTCCCGTTGCAAGGGGTTGCCCCTCAGCAGGATAGGTTACGACGCCTTCGGTATTTTCCGAGCCGATATAGACTTTTACTTGTTTTGCCAAGTATTTATCACTAGTATCATCTTTTACGGTGATATTTATCGTATAGTCTATTGCAACGCTACCACTGTTGGTGAGTTCAAGCCTTGCCGCATACCACGCAGTCGGCACGATAAGTTCGTCTTCCAAACCGAATATGTTTGCGGTGGTGGGGACTGAAGATGTATCAAGTTCGGTTTCGTTTATGCCGTCGGCGCATTTTATCAATCCCGTTCTTTGAAGCGTAACATCTAAGTTACCCGCTTTCAAATGAGTGGTGACTGTTTTATTTTGCGTCCACAAAGCATACGTTCCGCCGACAATCATAGCCGCACACAACATTATCATAACGCACGCCATAAGCAGCGTTCTGATTTTGCTTTTTCCCATTTACCTGTCCCTCCTTTTTTAGATTTATCTTCATCGCAAGTATTACAAGCGAACAGATACGTAATGAATAATTTTATGGTTTTACGCCATTTCTTTTGCCGCTTTTCTATTTTCTCTACGGCGGAGTTTTGCCTGTTCTTTTTTATAGGCTTTTTCTTCTTCGATTGCTTTTACCGCAATACTTATACTATCTTTTACGGCGTTCAAGGAAGACTCGTCAACAACTTTTATCGTTGCAGGCGCTTGCTTCATTGCCACTTTATTGCTGTTTATATAATTTTTGAAGGCAAGGTTAGATATAACAAGTTCGCAAATTATGATACTGCGCTTTATTTTTAACCGAACAAGGCGGTTTTTGCCTACCTTATATTCTTCATAAGCGGAGTTTTTATAACGCTTGCTACCTTCCACAGCCATTGCATAACGCACGATTTCGTCGTAATAACCTTTGTATTCGGGGGAAAGTTCC
>CAZMOQ010000076.1:0-4515 GCA_964568155.1 uncultured Clostridia bacterium
CATAAGGGACGGGCTCGAAGATTACGAACTTTTATATAACTTAAAAAGCACTTACAGCGAAGTAAGCCAAAAAATAGGGTATGAGTTCGACGCATCTAAAGTTATATCTAGTATTTGTGCGTCATTGTTCGCAAACGACGCCATTACGGCAAACACGCTTTCGTATATTGCGGCAAGACAGTCTTTGTTGAATATTGCCAGCAGTGCGGAATCTTCCGCAAATATGTGTATCGTCGATTATAACGACGACGGCTACGGTCATGCGGACTTCAAAATATACGTAAACGACGGCGTTAAGTTGTACAACAACGGTAAGGAAGTAACCAGCGTATTCAAAGAAGTCGAAGGCGGAAAGATTTACAGTATATCGCATACGCTTTCGGGCAGTTCTAATATGCTTAACCTTTCGTTCACCGTTGACGGAAAAAATTACGAATATTCGCAAAACTTAGGCGGAAAGGTTGACGTTTACAACGTAGGTTCGTTCGGTAAAGACGATTTTGCAAAGAGCGCGGAATTGAACTTTGCCGCAACTGAAGTCGATTGTGTAACGGAAGGCATTTACACCGAACTCGGCGGTTCTGCCGTTAAGTTGGTTATAGGCGAATCTAAGGAAAAGAAGAACGAAGACAAATTGCAATACTTTAAGTTTGAAAGCGATTTTATAAAAAATAATTTCAAAAACGCAAGTAAGGTTATATTGCATATTTATAACGCTTCGGACGAAGACATAACGTTTAGTATAGAGTATAGGCAAAAAGACGCCGATATTCTAAACAGTATAATGACTACTACGCTAACTAAGGGCGAAAATACGTTGACCGTTACTTTACCGTCAATAAACTGGGAAGAAGAATGGATAGAGTATTTCGATTTCTGCGTCGGCACGGGCGAAAGCGCAACGACCGAAAAGACGTTGTACTTCAAAGATATAGTAATTTACGAATAAACGGAGGCTGCTATGAAAAAGATAATAAAAATTATTTGTTTAACGCTTTGCTTATGTATGCTTTCGTGTATGCTATTCGGTTGCGGGGAAAGTTCGGATACGGACGAACCTGCCGCCAAGTTCGAAAGCGAGTACAGGGTAGAACTTCTTAATTTCGAAAACTGGTATCCTGATTTTTCAATCATAAAAATGATGCGTAACTTCGGTAAAATAACCCGAAACGTTGACCAAAAGTACGTAAAATCAGGCAAATATTCGGCAAAACTTCAAACGATAGGCGGTTTTAACAATTATTCGGAACCGTGTGTGTTCTTCCCGACTAATTCCGCTCGTTATGAGTTCGATTATATGGATTTTACCTTCGTTGACCACGTTGATTTTTGGATTTACAACGATAACGATACTACTGAGGTTTTAAAAGTAGGTTTGGTAAACGAAATTCAGGATTACGAAAAAATAACCTGCTTGCCCGCAACCAAGTTCACTTTGAGCAAGGGCTGGAATTTGGTTACGTACGTGGTTGACTTTAACGCTATGAGTATAACTCAAAAAATCGACGAAGAAACCATTACGCAAATTAAGGGTGTTTACCTTGAATTCGAACACGCAGTAACTGCCGATTTGGCAACTGCACCCGTATACTATTTGGACGATATGAATATTTATTATAAAGAAGAAGCAAACGAACTTAAAGATTCTTCCAAGATAATAGAATTCAACGCAAATACCGCCCACGACGTGTATGAATTGTGCGATTTTGAAAAGTTGTATCAACAAAATATCTTCTCTTTTATAACTAAATCGCCTAAAAACAACCCCGTTATGTCGGTCGTTAAGGCTGAAAACGAAAATATAAAGGGTTTTGAGGCAACGTCGGGGACTAAAGTTCTTAAAATAGAGTTAACCGCAAGCGATTACACCGAAGGTTATACAGAACTTATCCTGTCCGATAAAGTAGTAAGGGCGTTCTACGATAAATTCGTATTCGATTACGATACTAATCAGCCCATAATCCCCGTTGAAGACTGGGATAAGTGGTATTTGGCTTACGACATATATTGCGATTTCGACGTTGAAGATATGGGCAACGGAAAAGGCTTTAACTGGTCAAACTTCTTCTATCAAAGCGGCAACGACACAAGTTATCGTTCCAGCAGTAACGCCGCAGTTAAGTCGCACGCTTGGGCTACGTGGAGTTGGAGTATTAAGGATATTCAAGATAAAGCGAATTCTCGTGCCGACAGAGTGGAAGCGTATAACAAATACGCCGCTTATTACGACGAACACGGCTACGGGGAAAGAATTTCCGACGCAGGTCAAATAAGAATGGTTTACACCGATATGCAAGACGGCAAAACCAGAGTAATGTATATCGATAATTTAAGGCTTTATAAGGCGTAAGGAGGGGAATATGAAAAAATTTATTATAACTTTGTTTTCATTCGTCAGCGTTCTATGCTTAAGCCTTTGCGTTATCGTCGGCGCAGGTTGCGGCGAAACTTCGTCAGGCAATTCGTCAAAACCGGGTTCGTTTAAAGATTTTACAAACGAAACTGTAACTGCGTATTACGGAGATTTCTTCTCGCTTGACGATTACGCTAAAGTTTACGACGATAAAGGCAATCTTTACAGCGTAAAAGCGGCGGTTAAAGATTCAAAAGGCAATCAAGTGGATTTGTTGCAAAACAAATTCAAAATAACCGATATAACGGGGTATACTATTGAACTTTCGATTCTAGACGAAAACGACGGTAAAGTTTTAAAAACCCGAACGGTAACGGTAAACACTAAGGATTACGACGCACCGTATATAACTTTGGGTAACTTAACGACCAACGCAACGGAAAACGAAAAAGTAACTTTTCCGCTATGGTTTGACAGTAAGGACGAAAACTTTACTTCCGCAGTGGAAGTTACTAAATTGTATTACGATTCCGAAATGCAAGATTACGACGAAACCAGCGATAAAAACGTAGCGTTTACGGTAGAATATTCTTCTAGGGCGGAAAGCGCAGCGTTTAACGTAGGTTCGGCTGGCAGGTATAAGGTTTCGGCTTTGGCTTGGAACGGTTTGTCCGAAAGAACGCAAGATACTTTCGTAAGGGAAAAATCTTTCTACGTGGACGTTATTCCCGAACCCGCAGTCAACGCTATTGAAACTTTCGATACTGCGTCGTCTAAGTCGGCGGCTTACGGCAGTAATAGAAATTCAATGAACCCCACCGCAAAGTGGCACGAAGAATTTCAAGGTAAGCAAGGCATAATAGAATTAAAAAAATCGGAATTTAAAAATATAACTTGGGGAAAACAATCGGTTAATTTGCATTGTTTTAACTTAAAATCTAGTTTCCGTGATTCAAGTTTTTATGCGGAAAACGAAAGTTGGGATTATATTTCCGTAATACTTTTCGTTAAGTCGGAAAAAGAAACTGCACAAGTATGTTGCTCGGGTTATCCCGACGGTTCGCAGGTTGTAAAGACCAACGAATGGCAGGAATTAAAAATCGAAAAGAAATGGGCGCAGTTCTTTTCCGAAGGCGGCGACCGTAACCAAACGACGCTTGCAAACTGGCTTTCTAAGGACGGCGGAAAATGCAGTTGGTGGGGATTTTTATCGATAGTTGCCGATGAAACCGAAGATATAACTCTTTATGTAGATAGAATCGCTTACGATAACGAAATGGTAATTTCTACAACGGAGAACGTTACCGTTGGTGACGAAGTAACCATAAGCACGAAGGTAGGCGAAGTTACGGAAGGCTTTATTTATACGGTAAAATATCCGTTCGCTAAGGAAGAAACTCAGGTAACGAACGGCAAGTTTATTGCAAATAAATCGGGTGCGTACGTTATAACGGCGAAAGGCACTGTTTACGGTTTCTATCGCAGTGAAAGCATAACCGTTAATATCGTTGCCGCAAACGAAATAGAAGGTTTCAACTCGGCGGAATCTATCGTTTCGGCAGTCGGTTTAAATAAAAACGGCGTGTTCTCTAAAAAGGAAGTCGTATCTAATGCGGAATGGCTTGAAACGTTCAACGATAAAAACGGCGTGCTTAAGTTTACGTCAATAAAGTACGATGCCGACAATAAAACTCACGAATATTTTATAAAGTCAAGTTTCAGAGACGAAAGTTTCTATTTGACTGAAGAATGGGATTATATTTCGGTAATTATTTATATCGAAGGTAATGCAAACGAACAAGTAACGATAGGTCACTCAAGATTTATGGCTGGCAGTGAAACCGTAAATTGTAACGAGTGGATAGAGTTTAAAATTTCTAAAGCAACCGCAGTAAATATGGTTAACGGAAGAAATATGGAAAATTTTGCAAGTAAAATGTCGGCAAGCGGTACTAAAGATAGTTGGCTGCACGCACTTGTTGCAATAAGCGGTGAACAAAATTCGCCGAAAACCATTTACCTTGACAGTATTTCTTATGAAAAGAATTCATAAAAAGGCAAAACAAACTGCGTTGGCGTAGAAATGCGCCTATGCAAAAAAACTTGAAACTGTGCAGGGAATAAAATTACCCTTGCGCAAAAAAACAAACAATCGCACAGGG
>CAZMOQ010000077.1:0-4499 GCA_964568155.1 uncultured Clostridia bacterium
GGTAAAATAGCGACCGTTGGCGGAAGATATTACGTAATGGATAGGGATAATCGTTGGGAAAGGGTTGAAAAGGCTTACGATTCGTTTACTTTGGGCAACGGCGAACAAACCGCCGACGCTGCCGCATATATAGAAAAATCTTACGAAAACGGCGTTACCGACGAATTCGTTATTCCTGCAAACGTCGTAGAAAACGGCAAACCCGTTGCTCTTATAGAAAACGGAGATTCGATTATTTTCTATAATTTCCGTCCTGATAGGGCTCGCCAAATTACAAGGGCTATGTCCGAAAAGAATTTTGACGGTTTTGAAAGGAAAACGGGCTTTTTGAACCCCGTTTACGTATGCTTTACTCAATACGACGCAAGTTTTACTAACGTAAGGGTAGCGTTTAAACCGCAATCGCTTAAAAACACTTTGGGCGAATATCTTGCAAAACTAGGATTAAAGCAATTACGTATTGCCGAAACCGAAAAATACGCTCACGTAACTTTCTTCTTCAACGGCGGCGTTGAACAACCGAACGTTAACGAAGACAGGGATTTAATTCCTTCGCCGAAAGTTGCTACTTACGACCTAAAACCCGATATGAGTGCAAACGAAGTAACCGATAAAGTTATCGAAGAAATAAAATCCGATAAATACGACGTTATCATATTGAACTATGCAAACTGCGATATGGTAGGGCACACGGGCGTTATACCTGCGGCTGAAAACGCCGTTGAAACGGTAGATAATTGCGTAAAGAAGGTAGTTGACGAAGTTCTATCTAAAGGCGGTTCGCTATTGATTACTGCCGACCACGGCAACGCAGACAAAATGCTTGCCGAAGACGGCAGTCCGTTTACGGCTCACTCGACTAACGACGTTCCTTTCATTTTGGTTTCAAACGAATATAAGAACGCAAAATTAAGGGAAGGTGGCGTGCTTGCCGACGTTGCGCCCACGCTTTTGGACGTAATGGGTATAGAAAAACCAGTTGAAATGAGTGGAAAATCGCTTATTATAAAGTAATTTGCAAAAAACTTGCTTAAAATACTTGAAAAAACTTCGATATTATGTTAAAATACCATATAGTGTTGAATAAAATAACAGTTTTTGGAGAAAATTATGAAGATGTATAATATGTTACTGGCAAATATCGGCGGCGGGTTTGAATTTTTCCCCGCATTAAAGATAATTCTTTTAGTTATAATGGCAGTGTGTGCGCTTTTCATTATAGCGGTCGTTTTGTTCCAACCGGGCAACTCGTCGGGTATCGGCGCTTTGGGCGGTTCTACGGAAACTTTCTTTTCAAAGAATAAGGGCAAAACAAAGGAAAGTAAGATGAAAAAGTTGACGGCTATAAGCGCAATCGTTTTTGCCGTTTTCGCAATTCTTTTCTGCGTATTGCAAATGTTCTGATTTGTTAAGTTGAATCGGCTGTTTCTGAAAAGGAACAGCCTTTTTTTGTGGATAATATGAAAAAACAGATAAAACAAAAAAATTTAATACAAGGTTTTTTGCAAGGGAACGCAAGCGGTTACGCCTTTTTGTTGAACGACGACGGAGATTATTTTATCGATAGATACGATTTGAACGGTGCGATGCACGGCGACGAAGTAATTTGCAAAGAAGTGCGTTCTAGGGGACATTCCAAACAAGCAAAAGTAATAAAAATACTTTCAAGGGGAATAAAAAACGTCGTTGGGGCGTTTTCTTCGTGTAAATCGGGCGGCTTTGTTATTTCGGACGATAAGCGTGTTTACGACGACGTTTTTATACCGTTAAAATATTGTGCAAACGCAAAAACGGGTGATAAAGTAACCGCCGTAATTACAAACTATCCCAAAAACCGTGCGCCCGAAGGAAAAATTATAGAGATTTTAGGCAGGCAATACGATTTTTCAGCCGAAAAAAAAGGTATAGAGCGTTCGTTTAATTTAGCCGATACTTTCCCTAAAAAAGTTTTGTCTGAAGTCGAACGTGTCGCTTCGTTAAAAATCGAAAAATCTTTACGGGAAGATTTCACTAAAGAACTCGTAATTACCATAGACGGCGAGGACGCAAGAGATTTCGACGACGCCGTAAGCGTAAAAAAAGACGGGGATTTTTTCGAACTGCAAGTGCATATTGCGGATGTTGCAAACTATGTGCGTAGCGGCAGCGTTATCGATAAGGAAGCGTATAAACGTGGTACAAGCGTTTATTTCCCCGAAAAGGTTATACCTATGTTGCCGCAAAAATTATGCGACGACATTTGTTCTTTAAAACAAGGCGAAGAAAGACCAACGCTTTCTTGCGTTATGAAGGTCGATAAAAACGGCAAAGTAATTTCTTCGAAACTAGTCGAAGGCATTATTAAAAGTTCCGCAAGAATGACGTATACCGAAGTCCAAAAAATACTTGACGGCGACAATTCTCTTGCAAAAAAATATAAAAAAATAACGCCTATGCTTTTTCTTATGCAAGAACTTGCCGATATTTTGATAGAAAAACGCAATAAAAGGGGCAGTATCGACCTTGACGTAAAAGAAAGCGAAATTCGCATAATAGACGATAAAGTAGTTATAAACGAACGCAAACGCAATAAATCTAATCGAATAATAGAAGAATTTATGATACTTGCAAACGAAACGGTTGCCGAAACTATGTTTGCAAAAAAATTACCTTGCGTATATAGGGTGCACGAAAAGCCTTCCGAAGAAAAACTCAACGCTTTTTACGATTTTTTACAGGGAATAGGTGTTTCAAAACCTAAAAACGACGATTTTGCAAGCGTGCTTGAAAGTGTTAACGGTAAGCCTATTTATTCGCTGGTAAACAGGGTTATGCTGCGGTCTATGCAAAAAGCAAAATACAGCCCCGTCGATATAGGGCATTTCGGGCTTGCAAGCGAGCATTATTGCCATTTTACTTCCCCGATAAGAAGGTACCCCGATTTAATAGTTCACCGTATAATAAAAAGTATGCTTTCGAACGGAGAACGCAATTTAAATGCCGAATTTATGCCTTTTATAGACGATATTTCAAAACAATCTTCGGATACGGAACGCAATGCCGAACTTGCCGAAAGGGCAATGGACGATTATTATAAAGCGCTTTATATGTCCGACCGCATAGGCGAAGAATTTGAAGGTATAATATCGGGCGTAACTAACTTCGGTATATTCGTCGAACTCGATTTCGGCGTGGAAGGACTAGTCAGGATAGAAACGCTAAAGGGCGGTTGGTACGATTATAACGAAAAAACTTTAACCTTAAAAAATAAAAAGTACGAGTATAAATTCGGGCAAAGCGTAAAAATCAAGGTCGCAGGCGTAGATATGGCAGCAAAAAAAGCGGAATTTACATTGTTGCAGTAAAAAACGATTGCAAGAAATTTTGATTTGTTATATAATTTTAATGTATGAACGGAAAAGTAATAGCAACTAATAAAAACGCATATTTTGAATATTTCGTTGAAGAAACTTTTGAGGCAGGTATAGAACTCGAAGGTGCGGAAGTCAAATCTTTGCGTGGCGGAAAAGTTAATATGCAAGACAGTTTTTGCCTGATTTCGTCAGGGCAGGCGTATTTGAAAAATATGCACATTGCAATTTACGATAACGCAGGCAAATTTAATTCAAGGGACAGCAAGCGTGATAGGAAACTTTTGTTGCATAAAAGGCAAATTGCGGAAATTTACGGAAAGGTAAGCCAAAAAGGCTTTGCGTTCGTTCCTTTGAAGTTGTATTTTAAGGATGCGCTTGTAAAGGTCGAAGTAGGACTTTGCAGGGGTAAACACACTTACGATAAAAAACAAGTTATAAAAGAAAAAGATATAAAAATAAAAGCGGAAAGAGAAATTAAGGAGTACATATGAAAAAAGATACTATTTGCGTACAAGGCGGATATCAGCCTAAAAACGGTGAACCAAGACAAATTCCCATTATTCAAAGCACCACGTTCAAATACGATACCAGCGAAGATATGGGTAAACTGTTCGATTTGGAAGCAAGCGGTTATTTTTATACCCGTTTGCAAAATCCTACCAACGATTACGTCGCAAATAAAATTTGCGCACTCGAAGGCGGTACTGCGGCAATGCTTACTTCTTCGGGGCAGGCTGCTAATTTTTACAGCATTTTCAATATAGCAAACTGCGGCGACCATATCGTATCTTCGGCGTCTATTTACGGCGGAACTTATAACCTTTTTGCCGTAACTATGAAAAAAATGGGTATAGATTTTACTTTCGTTCCCGTTGACGCTACCGAAGAAGAATTAGATAAAGCGTTCCGTCCGAACACGAAAGCGGTTTTCGGCGAAACCATAGCAAATCCTTCGCTCGATGTGTTGGATATAGAATTGTTCGCAAAAGTTGCGCATAAGCACGGCGTTCCTTTGGTTATAGATAACACTTTCGCAACGCCCGTAAATTGTCGTCCGTTCGAATGGGGCGCAGATATTGTAACTCATTCGACTACTAAATATATGGACGGTCACGGTGCAGGCGTCGGCGGTTGTATAGTGGATTC
>CAZMOQ010000078.1:0-4459 GCA_964568155.1 uncultured Clostridia bacterium
TTATTTGGTTTTTGCTTTTATAGCGTTAAAAGTTTCTTTACTTATAACGTGTTCTATCCTGCAAGCGTCGGCTTCGGCGACTTCCCTATCGATTTCCAAAGTTTCCATTAAAAATTTGGTTATCGTTATATGCTTTTCGTAAATAGATTCCGCCTTTTTTTTGCCTGAAGACGTAAACTCTATAACGCCGTCGTCATCGATAGTGATAAATCCGCCGTCTTTAAGTATATTAAGTCCCCTTGAAACGCTTGATTTTGCGTAATTCAAATCGTTTACGACGTCTACCGCACGCACGATTTTTTGTTTTCTTTTTAAGCGAAAAATAGTTTCAAGATACATTTCGCCTGATTCGTAAATATCGTTTCTCATCATAATTAAATATCTCCGTTTTGTAATGCTTTTAACATAATTTCCGCAGTGGACGTATTAGTCGCAAGCGGAATAGAAAACACGTCGCAAAGTCTTAAAAGTGCCGAAACGTCGGGTTCGTGCGGTTGTGCGGTAAGCGGGTCCCTTAAAAATATAATAAGGTCCAAAGCGTTATCCGCCACCATAGAGCCTATTTGTTGGTCGCCGCCGAGCGGACCGCTTTTCATTCTGGTTATGCTAAGCCCCGTTTCGCCCATTATAAGAGCGCCCGTCGTACCCGTTGCAAACAACTCGTGTTTACCAAGCACGTCTTTATATTTTTTAGCAAGTTCGATAATATCGCTTTTCTTTTTATCGTGTGCTATAAGTGCGATTTTCATAATTTATCTCCTTTATCTTAATTTTATATTCTAAATTTTTTTTATTTTCTTATTTGCCCGTTACCTACGCATATAAATTTAGTCGTGGTAAGTGCTTTTAACCCCATAGGTCCCCTTGCGTGAAGTTTTTGCGTACTTATGCCTATTTCCGCACCGAAACCGAACTCGAAACCGTCGGTAAACCTAGTCGATGCGTTTACATATACCGCTGCGGCATCTACGCCGTTCAAAAACTTTTCGGCGGATTTACTATCCTTAGTTATTATGGATTCGCTGTGTTTGGTGTTATACTTATTTATGTGTTCGATTGCATCTTCCACGCAGTCAACGATTTTTACCGAAATTATCGGGTCTAAATACTCGGTAGCGAAATCTTCTTCGGTAGCAGGGGTAAAATCTTTGCAAATAGAGCAAGCAAACTCGTCCCCCCTGATTTCGACTTGTTTTTCGTAAAGAGCAGTTCTTATTTCGGGTAAAAACGCAGATGCAATTTCCTTATGAACTACCAGCGATTCGCAAGCGTTGCACACGCCGTAACGCTGAGTTTTTGCATTTACTATTATCTTAACAGCCATATCTATATCGGCGGATTTATCCACGTAAATATGGCAGTTGCCCGTCCCCGTTTCTATCACGGGCACGGTAGCGGTTCCCGTAACCGTTTTTATCAGTCCTGCGCCCCCTCTCGGAATAAGCAAATCCACGTAACCGTTAAGTCGCATAAAATCTTCGGCGGTTTGGCGAGAAACGTCCTCTATCAAATTTACCGAATCTTCAGGTAGTCCGCAAGCCGACAAACCTTCTTTTAATATCTTTGTTATCGCCTTATTCGAATTTATAGCGTCCGAACCACCCTTTAAAATTACAGCATTCGCAGTTTTGAAACACAACCCGAATGCGTCGGCTGTTACGTTCGGTCTGGATTCGTAAATTATGCCTATAACGCCGAAAGGCACTCTTTTTTCTTCTATTTTAAGACCGTTTTCCTTAGTATGCGAATACACCGTTTCGCCGACGGGCGAAATTAGCGTTGCGACCTGTCTTAATCCTTCGGCTATACCTTTTATCCTGTCGTTTGTAAGCGTAAGCCTGTCTATAAGCGAATCTTTTACGCCCTTCGACTTTGCTACTTCTACGTCCTTTTGATTTTCGCCGATAATATAATCTTTTTTTTCTTCTATAAATTCGGCGCACTTTATTAAGCAATCGTTAAGTTCGCCGATGCTTACCGCCGCCAACGAGCTTGCGGCTTTTTTAGCCTTTTTACCTAAATTTTCAAGATATGCGTTCATCAACAACTACTCTCTTATCGATAATTTCTATTATTTTGTCGGCAACGGCAATCGCTGCGGTTTTATGCGTTACCAAAGCAATCGTTTTATTGCCTAAGTTCCTTATGTTTTTAAGCATTTTTTCTTCGGTAGAACTATCTAATGCGCTGGTGGCTTCGTCAAGCAACAACACGGGTGCATCAGTCAACAACGCCCTTGCGACTGCTATTCGTTGAATTTGCCCTTCGGATAATCCGTAACCGTTTTCGCCGACAACCGTTTCAAGCCCGTTCGGCAATTCGTTTATAAATTCGTCCGCAACGCTTATATTAAGCGCAAGTTCTATTTCGTCGTCGGTCGCATTTGGTTTTACAAAGCAAATATTTTCCCTGACCGTGCCCGAAAACAACATATTCCCTTGCGGAACGTAAGCGAACAGCCCCCTAACTTCGCTAGGCGAATACGGCTTTCCGTCCGAAATAAAAGAAATATTTCCGCCGCCGCAGGGATATACCCCAAGCATAAGTTTAAGTATAGTGCTTTTACCTATGCCCGAAATACCTTTTATCACCACGAACTCGCCTTTCTTTATATCGAAATCAGCGTTCTCTATAACGGCATCCCTGCCGTACGAAAAACTAACACCGTTAAAATATACGCCCGTAAACCCGTCGTAAAACACGTTTAAATCACTCAACGGTGGCAAAACGTTTGCGTCGGGCAAGTTTTGTATTTCCATAAGCCTTTCGGCTGACGCTATCATCGAATAATATCCCGGAAGTATTCCGCTTAAATTCATTATGGGAACTTGCACTTGCGAAACTAACTGCAATATTGCGGACAACGTACCGTAATCCATATTTCCGCCGTGTATTTCGAATGCGCCCCAAATGAGAGCGGCTACGTACCCTACGCTGAAAAAAAGACTGAAACACGAACTTGCGACTATCGCAAAAAATTCGTTTATAACTTTTTTATGAAAATAATCTTTGGTTAAAACCGACGATTTATCCGAAACTATATTTTCGGCGTTAAACACTTTTACCGCAAGCCTGTTTTCAATACTTTCCTGCATATACGAACGGGCTTTACCGTCGGACTCCTGCACCCTTTTGTGCATAAACTTCAACTTTTTTCTAAAAAGCGAAGCAACAAAAAATACTATAAGCCCCGCAATTATCAGTACGCACGTAAAAATCGGGCTTAAAAAAGCCATTATTCCTACCGCACCGATTAAACGGGTAAACATAAGCACGATATTAGGAATTATATTAGTTGCGTTGTTCGCAACCACTGCGGTATCCGAATACAACCTGTTTAGTATATCGCCGCTATGATAAGAAGATATTTTTGAATAATCTTTACCAAGCACGTCTTTAAATAAACGGTTTTTAAGTTTAACTTCCACTCCGAAATAGATTTTACCCTTCAAAAAACGCATAAGCATTTGAGTAAGCACTTCAAAAACGGCAGTGCCTGCCAGCAATGCAGCGAATACGTAAAGGTTACCTTGCATCTTACCTTCGGCAACGTTTATAATCCATTTTACCGCAAGTGCCATAAAGACGGTGGTAAGACCTTTTATAACGCACACGAAAAGCAAAAACGCATACGCAAGACGAAATCCTTTAAATTCCGAACTTATCCATTTTAAAGAAACGCTATCCTTCATTTTTTCCCCTTAATCTACGGAAAAGATAATAAAATTTGATAACAACCTTTTTTATCAACAAATGCTTGTGCAAAAACAAAGCGGTTTTATAACTTTTTTTATCGGAAGCGTCTATGTACTTTCTCCCTTTATAAAACCCCTTCATTACGCCTACAATCATATCGTCCGTAATGCCGTATTCATAATTGAATTGACTATCCCCGCACATAACGTACCCGTCGGGAGTTACTTCCATAACCCTATGCAAAACGTATTGACCGTTTGCCCTTTTATATAAAGGCACGTCGTACCTGTTAAGCCTGTCCGTTTTAGGAACTATCACAACGGATTGCCCTGCGTTTTTAAGCGTAGGCCACATACTGTTTCCGCCGGGCACGAAAATAAGTATTTTATTTTTTTCCAAAATTTCTTCGTAATTGTTTTGCATAATAACCGTAACACGCCGACGAAAACGCCATAAAAAAATATCGTTCTAGTTTAGTTTATCACAATTTCTCCGATTTGTCCATAATATGAGCAAAAAAACTTGCTTGCAAGAGTTTTTTTGCGAAATATTTCAATAAAAACAGCGGTTTGCTTTAGCAAAACGCTAGCAACGCTAGTTGCTGCAAAATTTTAATTTTGCAATGTTTTTCATTATAATTGACAAAAAACTTGCTTGCAAGGGTTTTTTTGCGAAATATTTCAAAATTCTGTCACGCTGAGCCCTGCTCCGTAGCCCTACTTACGAAGCGTCTAAAATATTTAGATTCTTCGCTACGCTCAGA
>CAZMOQ010000079.1:0-4451 GCA_964568155.1 uncultured Clostridia bacterium
GAATTGTATCAAGTGGGGTACGTTCCTGCGGTTTATACAATTTCTTCAGTCAACGACGGGTATATTTTGCCCCAAAAGGGCGTTTTTCCCGATGTGTTGTACCCTTCGGACGGAACTTTTAATGCAACGCCGGGTAGGTACGTTCCTTTTTGGATAAAAGCAAAAACTAATAAGGCAGGGAATTATTCTTTCAAATTTCAGGTAGAGCGTGACGGCGAAGTTTTAGCCGAAACCGAGTATTCGATTAAAGTTTATTCTTCGTCTTTGGCGGATAACGACCTAGTCGTAACCAACTGGATGCATTACGACGGCATTGCAAACCAAACTGATACCAAAGTTTTCAGCGAAGAATTTTATCGTGCTACCGAAAGTTACGTAAAATGCGCCGCCGAACACGGGCAAACTATGCTTTATATCCCTATGTTTACGCCGCCGTTGGATACCGCAGTCGGCGGGGAACGGCTTACCGTGCAAGCGGTTGACGTAACCTATAAAAAAGGAAAATATTCTTTTAATTTCAAAAATTTCGATAAAATAATTTCAATCGCAAAAAAATGCGGAATAAAATATTTCGAACTTTCGCATTTATTTACGCAATGGGGCGCAGAGTTTTGCCCCAAAATAATGGCAGATACGGACGACGGCGTTAAAAAGATTTTCGGTTGGGAAACTTCTTCGGAAGGCAAAGAGTATACCGAATTTTTGTCGGCTTTCTTGCCTGCGTTGCAAAACCATACCGACGAACTCGGCATAACCGATAATTGCTTATTGCACTTGTCGGACGAACCGAACGCAACGCATTTGGAGCGTTACGGCAGGCTAAAAGCAACCGTTAAAAAGTTTGCGCCGAAGTTCAAACTTTCCGACGCATTAAGCCATTACGATTTTTACGAAAAAGGTTATGTTGAACAGCCTTTCGTAGTTTTGGGTTCGGAAACCGAATATATCAAGCACAATGCAAGTTTTTGGGTTTATTACTGTTGTGTTCCGCAAGGCGGATTTTATACGAACAGGTTTTTCATTTGTCCGCAACTTCGCACCCGTATTTTGGGCGTGCAAATGTATTTGACGGGCGTTAAGGGCTTTTTGCACTGGGGCTTCAATTTTTACAACAGTCAGTTTTCGAAACGCCAAATAAATCCGTATTACGAAACCGACGCCGACGGGGCGTTCCCAGCAGGCGACGCATTCGTGGTTTATCCGTCGAAGGACGGCGGCGTTTATTCGTCGGTAAGGCTCGAAGCGTTTTCGTCGGGCATAGACGATTACAGAGCGCTTATTTCTTTGGAAAAGAAAATCGGCAGGGAAAGAGTAGTCGAACTTTTACATAACTGCGGATATGCGTCTAATTTTACCGAATACGATAAAAACGACGAAAATTTCATTGCAATGCGCAATAAGATAAACGAACTTTTAGGCTAACGGCGGTAGAGCGTTGTTTAACTTGCGTTAAATAATTTTAGAAAATACAAATTTTATTATGAGTAGGATTAGTAATTTTTTTAAAAAGTTTATCAATAAAGACCTTCTTACGGTAGAGTCCGAAGGCGGAAAACTTTCGCTGTTTTCGCTGGCGATACCGCTGTTTATATCGGCGATAAGTATTCATCTCATCGCTGTGTTGCAAACGGCTTTGGCTTCACGCTACGCCGATGGTTTTTTTGTAATCCCCATATCCGTATCTAATTCGCTACTTTCCGTAATTCAATATATTTTGGTAATGGTTGCAACGGGTACGAATATACTTTTAAGCATTGCTATCGGTAAAAACGATAAAGAACGGTGTAAAAGGCTGTTCGGCACGGCGGCAATTTTAATCGGCGTTTTTTCAATAGTGCTATTGTCAATCGCCTGTATTTTTGCGGAGCCGTTGTTGCGCCTTATGGCGTCGGGTAATACGGAATTTTCCATATACATAACCGCAAGCGTAATTTATTTCAGAATTCGGCTTATCGAAGTTTGCATTCAAGTTTTTTATACGCTTATAAATAACGTTTTGCAGTGTTACGGCTATACTAAATTAGGGCTTATTTGCGGAATAACTACTAGTTTGTTGACTTTTATTTTGTGTTGGATTTTTCTTTTTGCTGTAAAAATTCCTGCGGAATACGGTGCGCAAGTTTTCGGTTTTACGGCGGTATTTTCAAACGTCGTAGGGATAATTATCGCTATATCGATTTTTATTCATAGAAAAATAAGCGTTTCGTTTAAGTTCGATAAATCCCTTGCGAAAGAGATTTTTGCGGTGGGTGCGCCTGCGTCCGTTTCGATGATATTTTATTCGTTGTCGCAAATGATTACCACTACCATTTGTTTGAAACTCACACCCGATATGTATTTGGCAAAAACTTACGTTGTGGACATTGTTTATTTTGTATATGTTTTCGGTTACAGTATGGCTCAGGCGGCGGCGACTATGGTAGGGCGGCTTTGCGGACTTAACGACTTGGATAAAGCGGATAAATTCACAAAACAAAATTATCGCATAGTCGTAACGCTGGACGTAATGTTGTCGGCTTTGATATGTATATTCTCGAAACCTATTTTTTCGTTATTCTTCGACGCAAGCGAAACCGTTTTGGCTTACGTTGCGGTTGTAATGATTATCGATATTTTTGTGGAATTCGGCAGGGGAATGAACCATATCGGGCAGTTTTCGCTTAACGCAACGGGGGACGTAAAGTTTACCACCGTAGTGTCGATAGTGTCTTGCTGGGCGTGCAGCGTAGGGCTTGCGTACGTTTTCGGCATACTTCTCAATTTGGGTGTTTACGGCATTTGGATTGCCTTCGCTATCGACGAAATTTTTAGGGGTACTTTGTACTTTATACACTGGCGTAAAGGCGCTTGGAAAAAACGCTTTGCATAAATAGATATAAAAGGAGAATTAAAAATGAATCAAGCATACATAAGATTTCCCGACTTTAAAAACAAAGCGGTAACGCTCAGTTACGACGACGGGGTAAGACAGGATAAGCGGCTTATTTCGATAATGAAAAAGCACGGCTTAAAAGGCACTTTTAACATTAACGGCGGAATGTTTTCGGGTTCATATGACGGAACCGAAAAGGGCAGAATGACCGTGCAAGAAGCGTTGGAACTTTATATCCCTTCGGGAATGGAAGTCGCCGTTCACGGGTACAACCATTTATCCCTGCCCTTAGTCGACAGTGCGCTGGCGGTAAACGACGTCGTTTCCGATAGAAAAGAATTAGAACGGATTTTCGGCGGAATAATAAACGGTATGGCTTACGCAAACGGTGTTTACGACGATAAGTCGGTGGAAATTTTAAGGTCTTGCGGCATAAAATACGCAAGGACGATTGTTTCTACCGAAAAATTCAGTTTGCCGTCCGACTGGTTAAGGTTGCCCGCTACCTGCCACCATAATAACCCCAAGTTAATGGAACTTGCAAAATCATTCGTGGAAAAAACCGAGCGGTCGTACTGGTGGGCTAATCAAGCGCAATTATTTTACCTTTGGGGGCACAGTTTCGAATTCGATAATAACGATAACTGGTACGTGATAGAAGAATTTGCGGAATATATCGGCGGTAGGGAAGAAATTTGGTACGCCACCAACGGCGAAATATATAACTACTTGCAGGCGTGCGACAGGCTGGAATTTTCAATGGACGGAAAAATAGTTAATAATCCGTCTACTATAGACGTTTATCTTGACCTTTTCGGTAAAAAAGTAATTATTCCTGCAGGGCAAACGGTAGAAATAAAATAAAAGGTTTATTTTAGAGTATAGGGTAAAACTTATAAATGAAATTAAATATATTTGTGCAGGTTGCACAGTGCTGTTGTAAAAATCGTTGAAATTCGACAAAATTTTTATAACTCTTGAAAAAACCTTGAAAATGATTAAAGTTTGTGATAAAATATAACTAGATTATGGGTTCGTGTTTAAATTTATCGCAACCCGAAAATTTTTGGAGGTTTTTTTTATGTCTAAATTCGGCAAACTACTAGGCTATGACCCTGTAGAAAAACAAACGAACGTTAAGACGGAAATCGTTGCTGGTATAGTTACCTTCCTTGCAATGTGTTACATCTTAACCGTTAACCCTAACCAAATTTTGTACGCTAGCGTGGCTGACCCAAGATGGTCGTCTTTGTTTATCGCAACGGCTTTCGGTGCAATTATCGGTACGCTTTTAATGGCTTTCTTGGCAAAGATGCCTTTGGCGCAAGCGTCCGGTATGGGGCTTAACTCTTTGCTCGGCGGCGTTATCGGCGGCGGCGTGGGTGCTTTCTCGTATGGTTTTGAATTTACTATCGGTCAAGCGTTTGCAATGGTTGTTATAGAAGGTATTATCTTCTTACTACTTACCGTTGTTCAAATTAAAGGTAAATCTTTCCGTGAACTTATATTCGACGGTATGCCCGTTTCGGTTCGCGGGGCAATTTCGGTTGGTATCGGTTTGTTTATCGCTTATATCGGT
>CAZMOQ010000080.1:0-4440 GCA_964568155.1 uncultured Clostridia bacterium
TGTTTCTCAAGTAGTAGACGGCTTTGAATTGTATATTCCTTTAGGCGAGTTGGTAGATACTTCTAAAGAAATCGAAAGGTTGAACGGCGAACTTGAAAAGGTTGAAATTGAAATTAAGCGTGCAAGCGGAAAACTTGCAAATAAGGGATTTTTAGACAAAGCGCCTAAAGATTTGGTTGAAAAGGAAAGGGAAAAGTTTGATAAATACGTCGAACTTAGAAACAAAATTAAAAAACAACTTGACGAATTAAAGTAAGTTATTCAATATAGTTGCAAAAAAGACTTAACGCCGTTAGACGTTAAGTCTTTTTTATACAATCGCTTAAAGCGAAAAAATCAAAAATACTGCGCTTCCTTTTTTGACGTAAATTACCCGAGCGGTAAATAAACAGGTGACTACCCCAAAGCACCCTTATGGCACACGAACCTCACTGCTTAGTGCTGCTATATCCCTATCCTGACACGGTTCACAGCAGTCCGTTGCATAAGACCTTGATATCAACGTTCCTTATCTACTTCGGCCTCGAATAAAGTAAGCCGAGAAAGGCATTCAGCCCGACTATAGCGGATTGTCGGTTCAGGGCACCGCTAACTCCCCGCCTAGCGCAGCGTACATATTGTAGCCGAAAAAAATAATTTTTGCAACTAATTTAAGGCTTTTACGGTAAAATCTTTGACAAAACTTATTATTTTCTTTATAATTAACAAGTAAAGACGATAATAAAGGGCAAGTCTTTTTGTTAAACGCATCAAGAGAGCCGTGACGGTGTGATACGGTTGCAGGTTGGCTTAAAGATATCTCCTTTTAGTTCGAACGGCGAATCGAGTAGTCGTTTGCGGCTATCTCTCCGTTATAAGAGCGCAAGTGTGCAAGAAATTGCAAATCAGAGTGGTACCGCGGTCTGTCCGTCTTTGAACGTCGGGCGGGCTTTATTTTTAAAAATTTTTCAGGAGAAATAAAATGTATAAAAAAGTTGACACGTCTTTGAACTTCTTGAACGAAGAAAAAGAAGTTTTGGAATTCTGGAAGGAAAACGGAATTTTTGAAAAGAGCGTTAAGCAAAACGAAGGAAACGAGGAATTTACTTTTTACGACGGTCCGCCTACGGCAAACGGAAAGCCGCATATAGGGCATATTCTTACCAGAGTTATTAAGGATATCATACCCCGTTATCAAACGATGAAAGGCAAACACGTTTTACGTAAAGCGGGTTGGGATACGCACGGCTTGCCCGTTGAACTCGAAGTCGAAAAAACTTTGGGTATAGACGGTAAGCAGGAAATCGAAAAGTACGGAATCGAGCCTTTTATAAAGAAATGTAAAGAAAGCGTTTGGAAATATAAAGGCGAATGGGAGAAGATGTCCGAAAGGGTAGGCTACTGGGCTGAT
Source organism: uncultured Clostridia bacterium (assembly GCA_964568155.1). GTDB lineage: Bacteria > Bacillota > Clostridia > Christensenellales > Borkfalkiaceae > UMGS775. The sequence continues at coordinate 1,391 of CAZMOQ010000080.1, forward strand.
ATGGAAAATCCGTACGTTACCTACGACGACAACTATATCGAATCCGAATGGTGGGCTATAAAACAAATAGCCGACAAAGGCTTACTATATAAAGGGCATAAAATAGTGCCTTACTGCCCACGTTGCGGAACTGCGCTTTCCAGCCACGAAGTTGCACAAGGTTACAAGGACGTAAAAGAAAAGTCGGTATTCGTTCGTTTTAAGGTAAAAGGCGAAGAAAACAAATATTTCCTTGCGTGGACGACCACTCCTTGGACTTTGCCGTCCAACGTTGCGCTTTGTATGAACGCTGAAGAAAATTACGCCGAAATCGAAGTCGAAAACGGCGTTAGATACGTTCTTGCGGAAGCGCTTGTCGGCAAATTTTTTGAAGAATATAAAACGATTTCGGTTAAAAAAGGTAAGGATTACGAATATGCGGAATACGAACCTTTGTTTCCGTTTGCGCTCGGAACTTTCAAAGAAAAGGCTTATTACGTAACCAACGATTCTTACGTAACGCTGACCGACGGTACGGGAATAGTTCATATCGCTCCCGCATTCGGCGAGGACGACGCTAACGTCGGTAGAAAATACGGTTTGCCGTTTATTAAACTCGTTGACGACAGGGGTAAGATGACTGACGTTTGCGGCAGGTATGCAGGCGTATTTTGTAAGGACGCCGACAAACTTATAATTGAAGATATGAAAGCCGACGGAAGATTGTTCAAAGAACTTATGTTCGAACACAGTTATCCGTTCTGTTGGCGTTGCGATACTCCGCTACTATATTACGCTCGTTCGAGTTGGTTTATTAAGGTTACCGCTATCAAAGATAGACTTTTGGCGTCTAACGCATCGATAAACTGGATGCCCGAAACTATTAAAAACGGACGTATGGGTAACTTCCTTGAAAACGTTATCGACTGGGGACTTTCGAGAGAGCGTTACTGGGGTACTCCGTTGCCGGTATGGATTTGTAACAAGTGCGGAAAAATTCACGTTATAGGCAGCAAGGCTGAATTAAAAGAAAAGTGCGGAATAACCGGGGATATCGAACTTCATAGACCGTATATAGACGATTGCAAATGGGAATGTGAATGCGGCGGAACTTTTATTAGAGAAAAGGAAGTTATCGACTGTTGGTTCGACAGCGGTTCGATGCCTTTTGCACAGTTGCATTACCCGTTTGAAAATAAAGAACGTTTTGAAAAGAATTTCCCTGCGGATTTTATAAGCGAAGCCATCGACCAAACGAGAGGTTGGTTCTATACTTTGCTTACTATTTCCACGTTGCTTTTCGATAAAGCGCCGTTTAAAAACTGTATAGTTTTAGGCCACGTAAACGATAAAAACGGTATAAAAATGAGTAAACACAAGGGCAACGTAGTTGACCCGTGGAGCGTACTTGATAAGCAAGGCGCCGATGCGGTAAGGTGGTATTTCTATACAAGTTCTTCGCCGTGGTTGCCTTCAAGATTTTACGAAGACGCAGTAAGCGAAGCGCAAAGAAAGTATATGGGCACTTTTTGGAATACTTACGCTTTCTTCGTGTTGTATGCGAATATAGATAAGTATAATCCTGCCGATTACGACATTAAAAATTGTAAGTTATCCCTTATGGATAAATGGGTTTTATCTAAACTTAACACTTTGATAAAAACCGTTGATAAAGGCTTAAACGAATACGATATTTTCGGCAGTTCCAGGGCTTTGCAAGACTTTGCCGACGAACTTTCAAACTGGTACGTTCGTCGTGGCAGGGAACGTTACTGGGGTTCGGAAATGACCGAAGATAAGATTGCCGCATATACCACGCTTTATACGGTTTTGGTAACGCTTGCAAAACTTTCGGCACCGTATACGCCGTTTATGTCCGAATCTATTTATAGGAATTTGGTTTCCGAATTTTATAAAGACGCACCGATTTCGGTTCATTTGTGTTCTTTCCCCGTTGCGGACGAAAGCGCAATAGACGTTGAACTTGAAAAAGGTATGGAAGAAGTTTTGAATATCGTTGTTTTGGGTAGAGCGTGCAGAAACGCAAGCAATATCAAAAACAGGCAACCGCTTGCAAAAGTGTTCGTTTGCGCCGAAAAGAAGGTGGATTTATCCGCAGGCCTTTTAGAAATCGCTAAGGACGAACTTAACGTCAAAGAAATAGAAAGCCTTACCGACGCAAGCAAATTCGTTAAATACGTTATTAAACCCCAACTTAAAACTTTAGGACCTAAGTACGGCAGCAAACTTGTTCTTATAAGAAAACTTTTCACAACCGCAAATACTGCCGAAATAGTTGCCGCAGTAAAGAACGGAACTTACAAAACTGTATTTGAAGGCGAAAAATTCGAGTTTTCTATCGACGATTTACTTATTTCGTCTGAAAGCCTTGCAGGTTACGTTGCGCAAAGCGATAACGGTATGACAGTAGTTTTGGATACCGCCGTTACTCAAGAACTTTTGGAAGAAGGTATGGAAAGAGAACTTGTTTCAAAAATACAAACGATGCGTAAGGAAGCAGGTTTTGAAGTTACCGATAGAATAGTTATAAACGTTACCGCTTCGGATAAGATAAACAAACTTTTTGAAAAAGGCAACATATCTTCGGTAGTGCTTTGTAACGAAGTTAAGTTCGGCTCGGCTGAAGGTTTTACTAAGGAAATAGAATTAGGCGACGAAAAATGCGTCGTTACGATTAACAAAGTATGAAAACTGCAAAATGGCAAGATTATTCCGTAATTTCTACGGGCGACGGCTATAAATTAGAACGGTGGGGAAACGTAACTTTGTTGCGCCCCGACCCGCAAGTTATATGGCCGTCCGAAAAGCCGCTTGATAAATACGAAGGTATAAATGCAAAGTATGTTCGCAGTGAAAGCGGCGGCGGTAAGTGGAAGTATTATTCTTCTATGCCTGAAGAATGGGTAATCGGATATAAAAATTTAAAATTCAAAATAAAACCTATGGGTTTTAAACATACGGGGTTGTTTCCCGAACAAGCGGTTAATTGGGATGCGATGACCGAACTTATTAAAAATGCCGATAGGGAAATAAGCGTGCTTAATTTGTTT
>CAZMOQ010000081.1:0-4384 GCA_964568155.1 uncultured Clostridia bacterium
GTTGATTGATAAAAAATACGTTCAGGAAAAATTAGGCGTAAACGAAAAAGAAAAGGATTTTAAGAAGTTTATATTATGATAAATATTCCAAAAGGTACGAAGGACGTACTTCCAAAAGACTCTTATAAATGGCAGTATATCGAAGAAAAAGCAAGAAAAGTCGCATCGACTTACGGCATAAAGGAAATACGCACCCCGATTTTCGAACATACCGAAGTGTTTTTAAGGGGCGTAGGCGATACTACCGATATAGTTAATAAAGAAATGTATACTTTTAACGATAAAGGCGGTAGAAGTATTACGCTTAAACCCGAAGGAACTTCGGCGGTAGCCCGTTCTTTTATTGAAAACGGTATGGCAAACGAAGCGTTGCCCGTAAAATTGTTTTACTTAACGCCTTGTTTCCGTTACGAAAGACCGCAAGCGGGCAGGTTAAGACAGTTTCATCAATTCGGCGTCGAAGTTTTCGGAAGTCAAACGCCAGATACCGATGCGGAACTTATTTTGCTTGCTAAGTCGTTTTTAGACGAAATCGGCATAACCGAACTTACGCTTAATATAAACAGTATAGGCTGTAAGACTTGTAGGGCGGAATATAATAAGGCTCTTAAAGAATATCTTAAAAGCAATTTGGATAATATGTGCGAGCAGTGCAAAGAGAGATTTAACACTAACCCTTTGCGTATTCTCGATTGCAAAAATCCCGAATGTATAGAAATCAACCGCAATGCGCCTAGAATTTTAGACTATCTTTGCGACGACTGTAAATCGCATTTCGAAAGCGTAAAATCCTTGCTTGACGGCGCAGGAGTTAAATACGTTGTAAATTCCGGCATAGTAAGGGGGTTGGATTATTATACAAAAACCGTTTTCGAGTTCGTTTCTGAAGCAATCGGCGCACAAGGCACTGTGTGCGGTGGCGGAAGATACGACGGACTTATAGAAGAAATGGGCGGCGCAAAAACCTGCGGCGTAGGGTTCGGCTTAGGTATAGAAAGATTGTTGCTGTTAATGGATAATTTAGGAATGAAAATTCCCGATAACGGCGGTATAAAGGTTTATGTTGCGCCCATAAGCAAAAACGAATATTCAACCGCTTTTAACGCAACTTATTTATTAAGGAAAGCAGGTATTTCCGCCGAAACCGACCATATGGAAAGAAGTTTAAAAGCGCAATTCAAATACGCCGATAAATTAAACGCTGAATACGTTGCCGTAATCGGCGAAGACGAAGCCGCTAAGGGCGTTGCTAAAGTAAAAAGAATGTGCGACGGTTTTAGCGAAGAAGTTCGCTTATCCGAACTTGCGGAGTATTTTAAATGAAAGAAGCAGGCGAAGTAGTAAAAATCGAAAAGAATTTCGCCGTTGTAAAAATCGACCGTAAAAGCGAGTGTGAAAAGTGCGGTATGTGCGGTATGAAAAAGGGAATGAGTTTCGTCGAAGTAAATTCAACTAATACCGTCGGCGCAAAAGTCGGGGATAAAGTTATTATCGAAACGGGCGACGGCGCTAAATTTTTGGCGGTGGTGTTCGTGTTCTTAATTCCGCTTATATTGCTTGCCGCAGCGATACTTTTAGGTTACGTTTACATAAAAAACGAAATTTATATATTATCGATATGTTTAGGAACGCTTGTTGCGTGGTATACTATTTTAAGTATTATCGACAAAAAGTTTGCTAAATTAAAAGGTTTTTGTCCTGAGATAGTACAAATTATAGGAGAAAGAGAAACTAATGAGTGAATTTATAAAAGAAATAATGACTGAAGAAGAATTTTACGAAACCGTAAGCGGTGCGGATAAGCCCGTTTTGGTGGATTTTTGGGCTACGTGGTGCAATCCTTGCAAAATGCAAACGCCTATTTTAGAAGAACTTGCGGAAGAACTTAAAGATAAAATCACGGTATTGAAAGTTGACGTGGACGAAAACGAAAAACTTGCTTACGAACTTAAAATACGTTCTATACCCGCATTGTTTTTGTATAAAGACGGCGACGTAGTGGAAAAAACGATAGGGCTTACCTCGAAAGCGCAACTGTCGGAAATGATTATCAAGTATTTATAACGGATTTAACGACATAGAATAAAACTAAGGAGAAGGTAGATATGATAGATTTTACTTCATTGAAAGCAAAAGACCCCGAACTTTTCGACGGACTTGAAAAAGAACTTAACCGCCAACGCAATAATATAGAACTTATCGCAAGCGAAAATTTCGTTTCGCCCGAAGTTATGATTGCGGCAGGCAGCCATTTGACAAACAAGTACGCCGAAGGCTATCCTGCACATAGATATTACGGTGGTTGTCAATACGTGGATATTGCGGAAAATCTTGCTATTGAAAGGGCTAAAAAACTTTTCGGTTGCGACCACGTAAACGTTCAACCGCACAGCGGCGCAAACGCAAATTTTGCGGTTTATTTCGCAGTTTTGCAACCGGGAGATACTATTTTGGGTATGAGCCTTGCTCACGGCGGACATCTTACGCACGGCAGCCCCGTCAACGTATCGGGTAAGTACTTTAACGCTATCGGTTACGAAGTTTCGGAAGATTTACAAGTAATCGATTACGACGTTTTCGAAAAGAAAGCGCTTGAAGTAAAACCTAAAATTATCGTAGCAGGCGCAAGCGCATATCCCAGAATTATAGATTTTAAGCGTATAAGGGAAATTTGCGATAAAGTCGGCGCATATATGATGGTTGATATTGCGCATATCGCAGGTTTGGTCGCTTGCGGTTTACATCCCAGCCCCGTTCCGTATGCCGATTTCGTTACTACCACGACTCACAAAACTTTGCGTGGACCGAGAGGCGGTATGATTATGTGCAAGGAACAATACGCAAAACTTATAGATAAAGCGGTATTTCCCGGCACGCAAGGCGGTCCGCTTATGCACATAATCGCAGCAAAGGCGGTTGCGTTCGGCGAAGCGTTGAAACCCGAATTTAAAACTTATCAAGAACAAATCTTAAAAAACGCAAAGGCTATGAGCGAAAGATTTATTAAAAACGGTATAAAACTCGTTTCGGGCGGAACGGATAATCACCTTATGCTTTTGGACCTTACCGATGAAAACATCACGGGTAAAGAACTTGAAAAGATGCTTGACGAAGTTAATATAACGGTAAATAAAAACGCTATTCCTTTCGATAAGCAAAGTCCGTTTATAACAAGCGGCGTGCGTATCGGTACGCCAAGCGTTACTTCAAGGGGCTTTGACAAAGCAGATTGCGAACTCATTGCCGACCTTATCACTAAAGTTATAAGGGAAAAGGAAGGGGCTTTCGATTACGTAAAAGCGGAAGTAAAAAAACTTATAGCAAAGCATCCGCTTTACGACGGCGTTATAAAATACTAAAATGTTTAGCGAAGAACTTATTAAATTCGTATCGGAACTTGACGGCGCAACTTACGATTGTCCTTTTGACAGCGATTTCGAAACGACCGTTTTCCGCCATTCCGATACGAAAAAATGGTTTGGACTTTTAATATATGCGCCCGTAAAAAACGTGAAAGAAGGAATAACCTTCGATACTTGCGGAGAAAAATACGTGCAGGTGGTTAACTTTAAATCGCCCGTAGACCTTTCAATGATATTACGGGAAAATTACAAAAGTTTTTTACCTGCCTATCATATGAACAAAACACACTGGAACACCGTCGTTTTGGGCGGAGACGTTCCCGACGAAGAACTTAAAAATTTACTGAAACTCAGTTTTGACTTGACGAGGAAATAATTATGAAAGAGTACGTATCGGTTTTAAGTTTGCTAGAAACCGAAATTGCAATAAAATACATAAAAGACACGTTTGAAAAAGAACTTGCAAAAGCATTACGACTTACCAGAGTTTCCGCACCGCTTTTCGTGTTGCCGGAAACGGGGCTAAACGATAACCTTAACGGTTACGAACGTACCGTTAAATTTGACGTTAAATCGATAGGTAAAGAAGTCGAAATCGTTCAATCCTTAGCAAAGTGGAAAAGAAATGCGCTTAAAAAGTACGAATTCGCTGCGGAAACGGGGCTTTATACCGATATGAACGCAATTCGCAGGGACGAAGATTTGGATAATATTCACTCGGTTTACGTCGACCAGTGGGACTGGGAAAAAATTATCACGAGAGAAGAAAGAACGCTTTCTTATCTAAAAAAGACGGTTAGAAAGATTTATGCCGTGCTTAAAAAGACTGCGAAACTCATAGAAAAAAAATATCCCGAAATAACAAATAATTTACCTAACGAAATTACGTTTATTTCTACGAAAGAACTTGAAAAACGCTATCCCGAACTCGATAGAAAGCAAAGGGAAAACGCAATTACCAAGGAATACGGCTCGGTTTTTCTTTATCAAATAGGTTGGAATTTAAAAGACGGCAAACCGCA
>CAZMOQ010000082.1:0-4328 GCA_964568155.1 uncultured Clostridia bacterium
ACAATATTTTGTGTTTTACGGACGCAGTTCAAGCCGCAGGCGCACTTAAACTCGATGTCAAGGATTTAGGTGTGGATATGATGTCTTTTTCGGGGCATAAGTTTTACGGACCTAAGGGAATAGGCGTTTTGTATATAAAGAACGGCGTAAAAATAAACAGCATAGTTACGGGCGGTCATCAGGAAAGAACCAAAAGGGGCGGCACTACTAATGTCCCTGCGGTAGTCGGCATAGCGGAAGCGTTTAAAATCGCAAACGAAGAATTAGAAGAAAACGCAAAATACATAAGCGGTTTAAGGGATAGATTTATCGACGGAGTGTTGAAAAGCGTGCCGTACGTAAAACTCAACGGGCATAGGACGCAAAGATTGCCGTCTAACGCCGATTTCTCGTTCGAGTTTATAGAAGGCGAATCCATACTGTTCAGTTTGGACTTGGCAGGGATTGCCGTTTCAAGCGGTTCGGCTTGCTCGTCGGGTTCGCTCGAACCGTCGCACGTCCTGCTTGCGATGGGAATTCCAGAAGAACTTGCGCACGGCTCGATAAGGTTTTCTTTCGGAAAACATAATACGGTAGAAGAAGTAGATTACGCAATAGAAGTTATTAAAAATACAGTCGAAAGGTTAAGACGTATGTCGCCGCTTTTCAAAGAGATAAAAGGAGAAGAAAAAAATGTATAACGAAAAAGTAATGCAAGCGTTTCAAAACCCTAAGAACGTAGGGGAAATAGAAAATCCCGACGGAATAGGTACCGTAGGCAATGCGTCTTGCGGGGATATAATGCAAATATCTTTAAGGATAGAAAACGACGTAATAATCGACGCAAAGTTTAAAACCTTCGGTTGCGCCGCTGCTATCGCAACAAGTTCCACCGCTACCGAAATGGTAAAGGGTATGACCGTAGAAGAAGCGCTTAAGTTGACTAACAAAAGGGTGGTTGAAGAATTAGAAGGCTTGCCACCCCAAAAATTGCACTGTTCGGTGCTTGCCGAAGAAGCGATTAAAAAAGCGATAGAAGACTACCGCTCCAAAAAGAACGCTTAAAGTAGTTTAGAATTGCAGCGTTTGTGCATATCATCGTAAAAACGATAATATACACTGCGTTGCTTTTTATATTGTCGATTTTATGGTTTTAATAAAATGATAAAAGAAAAATTTAATTTAAAAACGTTTGCCGTTGATTTTTTTACTGCCGTAATCGCAGGGTGCGTTGTAGCGTTTGCGTTCTATTTTTTCCAAAACGATAACGGTTTCGCTCCCGGCGGAGTGGGCGGACTTGCCACCATAACTTATTACCTTACGGGATATAAAGTTCCTTGGGCGTATTTGATGATGGCGTTTAATATACCTATTTTTATACTCGTTGCGATATTCGTCAACAGAAAGTTAGGTTTTTATTTGATTCTTTATATGTTGGTTCAGTCTATGGGAACCGAACTTTTAGCCCTTATCGGGCTTAAAACTTATTCGCTTGCAAACTACGGGCAGGATTTTGAAATAGTTTTTGCCTGTATAGCAACGGGGTGTATATCGGGCTTAGGGTTTTCGATTATGCTTAGAAGGTTCGGTGCAAGCGGCGGAACTTATGCAATTTCCGCACTGATAAAGAAAAAGTTCCCTGCAACGAACATAGCACGTTTTTCGTTTTATATGGACAGTAGTGTGGTTGCTATTGCGTTTTTCGTTTACGATATGAAAATTACGCCCGTACTTTGTACCTTGATAAACTTATTCGTTGCTAATATAGTCGTAGATTATTTCCTATCGGGCTTGCGTAGCGGATATAAGTTTGAAATCGTAACCGATTCCCCGAACGAACTTTCAGCCGAGTTGATGGAAAAGTTGCATCACGGCGTTACCGAAATAAGGGTTACGGGTATGTATTCTAATACCGATAAATACATGGTCGTGTGCATAGTCAGAAAAAGGGAAATCGGCGAAGTGATGAAGATAATAAAGCGTTACGACGGTACTTTTGCTAATTTTACCAAAGTAAACGAAGTGTTCGGAAGGTTTCATAAATAAACCGCATAATTCGCTAAAAATCGCACATAATAATTCCAAGAAGGGGGATTATTATGGACGATAAGTTTTTAGTCGGCGTTATTTTAGGTATGGTCGGCGGTGCGTTTATCGCAACTAATTCAAACAAAGCCCGTCAGGCAGTAAGGGACGGACAAGACCAAATTATCGAAAAGGCTAAGACTTTGCAAAAAAAAGCAAAAAGCCAAAACGATAACCAAAGTATAGACTAATTTTTTAATTTTACCTTATTATTTGAATAAAAAATCGGGCAAGATGGCTTAATTTTAGTATTTTGTCCGTTTTTTATTGTAAAAATATTTTATTTGTGATAAAATAATTAATATGGAAAAAGTAATTGCTTTAGATATCGGTTCAAAAAGAATAGGTATTGCGGTAACCGACCCTTTCGGAACTTACGCTTTGCCGTCCGAAACTTACAACCGTAAAAATCTTAAACAAGATTTGAACTATATTTCCCTTTTTGCAAAAGAGCATAATGCGGATAAAATAGTGTGCGGTTTGCCTGTAAATTTCGACGGTTCCAGAAGCAGCCAAACCGAGTATACGGAATATTTTATAAACGCACTTAAAGAAGCCGTGAATATTCCCGTAGAAACTACGGACGAGCGTTGCACTACGATGGAAGCGCATAGAGTGCTTATCGAAAGCGGAAAGCGTAGGGAAGAACGGAAAAAGTTTGTGGACAGTATCGCTGCAACGTATATTTTGGAAGGATATTTAAAGAAAACTAAAAAAGGAGAATAAATATGGACGAAAACAAAAAAACTTGCGACTGCGGTTGCGAACACGACGAATGTGACTGCGGTTGTGAAGATATCGTTGAACTTACCGATGATAACGGCAAGCCGTTAAAGTTTTATCATATCGGTACGATAGAATTTAAGAAGGCGTACTACGCTGCATTCCAACCTGCCGAAGAAATCGAAGGCTTAGGCGAAGACGAAATCGTTATTTTTGAAGTAACGGGAACCGAAGACGGCGAAGAAAGCGAACTTCTTCCTATCGAAGACCAAGACCTTCTCGACGAAGTTTACGAAGAATTTTGCAGAGTTTTGGAAGAAGGCGAAGAATGTGATTGCGATTGCGAAGATTGCGACGACGATTGCGATTGCGGCGAATGTCATTGCCACGACGAAAAATAAAATCTTAACGAAAAGTGCCGTTTGAAAAAGACGACACTTTTATTTTTTTGTAAATAATTTTTAAAATTTATAAAAAAGCGTTGACAATAACGCTTTAATATGGTAAAGTATAATAAAATAAAGATAAACCGTTGAGACAGGGTAGTAACTTAGTTTTTGCGTATTAAGAGAGTTTCGGGTCGGTGTGACGGAATTACGCAAGTTAGGCGAATGGGCTGTTGAGGGCGGCGGCGAAATGTAAAAAGTAGTTGCCGACGCTGTTCCTGCGTTAAAGGGGAGCGGTATGTTCGTACCGTAATAAGGCAATTTTTTTAATTGTAAATTTGGGTGGCAACACGGTAATTCGTCCCAAGCGAGTTACCGTGTGTTTTTTTATATTCAGGCAAGTACGAACCTAAAAAAGATTTTTCGTTCGCAACGGCGAACTCAGAATGACAGGTTAAGAATTATTATTAGAAAATTCGCTAAAAGATTTTGCTTTAGCAAAAGATTTTAGTGAAAAAGGAAAAACCAACCGCACAGTCTTGCACTTTGGTTTTAACAAAGTGCTGACAAAAGGTTGCGTTTTGACGCTGTCACGCTGAGCCTTGCCCCGTAGCCCTGCTTACGAAGTGTCTAAAATATTTAGATTCTTCGCTAACGCTCAGAATGACATTATACCCGTGTCATACTGAGCAGGCGAGTGTAACGCACTACCCCCTGTCATACTGAGCAGGCGAGTGTAACGAGCCTGTCGAAGTATCTAAAAATGCAAGTGTTATAGTAACGCAATGACTGACAAGAAACACAAGGAGATTCTTCGTCCGTCGCAAAACCGACGGACTTCAGAATGACGGCGTCGAAACACGCCGATAAGCCAACAATTTGCCTATTTAGGCAAATTGTAAGGCGAAAAGGGCGGTTTCTCCTTTTTCGCAAAAATCTTTTTGCGAATATAAAAAGAATGACATCACCCCCCCCTGTCATACTGAGCAGGCTGTGGAACAGCCTGTCGAAGTATCTAAAAATGCAAGTGTTATAGTAACGCAATGACTGACAAGAAACACAAGGAGATTCTTCGTCCGTCGCAAAACCGACGGACTTCAGAATGACGGCGTCGAAACACGCCGATAAGCCAACAATTTGCCTATTTAGGCAAAT
>CAZMOQ010000083.1:0-4320 GCA_964568155.1 uncultured Clostridia bacterium
GGCATTTTCAAATCTCCCCTCGGGGATAAATCGATATTGCCGACTTTTACCCCGTCAGGCGAACACGAGCGTTTGAATTGCTGACTGAAAAACCTTTTTACGAAGTTTTTAAGCCATTTTAATATAGTTGCTTTCGAAAAATCCCCGTCAAAAGTTTTTGCCGCTATATAATAAACTTTTTTAGGCGAAAAGCCTTTGCCTATCATATAATAAAGGAAAAAATCGTGCAAAATATACGGACCGACGATTTCTTCGGTTTTTTGGGAAATTTCGCCGTTTTCGGCAGGTAAAAGTTCGGGCGAAACGGGCGTATCTAAAACGTTTTGCAAAGCCGTTCTTAGTTTTATTCCGCTATTTTTGGCTACGTGCGCAACCAAATACCTTACCAAAGTTTTAGGAACCGAACAGTTTACGCCGTACATTGACATATGGTCGCCGTTATAAGTAGCCCAACCGAGCGCAAGTTCGGATAAATCCCCCGTACCTACAACAAATCCGCCGACCGAATTCGCTATATCCATAATCACCTGCGTGCGTTCCCTTGCCTGAGCGTTTTCGTAAGCGGCGTCGTACAAATCGAGCGGATGAGAAATATCTTTCAAATGCCTTGTAACGCATTTTGAAATATCTACCTTTTTGAAAGTTATTTTCAAAGCCTTTGCAAGTTTTACCGTATTGTTAAAAGTTCTTTCGGTAGTTCCGAAACAAGGCATGGTTATGCCCAAAATATCTTTGGTATCCATTCCTAATTCTTTAACCGCCCTGTAAGCGACCAAAAGTGCAAGCGTACTGTCCAAACCGCCCGAAAGACCTATTACTATCTTTTTTGCGTTGGTGTGAACTATCCTTTTTTTAAGCCCCGCCGTTTGAATGGACAATATGAGTTCGGCTCTGCAATCGAGTTGAGTTTTTTCCTGCGGTATAAACGGCGTTTTCGGATAATTGCGTTCGATTTCCCTTTGATTGAAAACTAAGCCGCAGTTTACCGTTACGTAGCCGACCGACGATTTATGGTTTTTAAATTTTTTGCTTCTTTCAAACGAAAGATACTGCGTATCTATTTCGGCGTAGACGGTATCTTTTGAAAAGTCTTCGCTTTGAGCCAAAATATTTCCGTTTTCCGCAATAACCGTTTTATTTGCGTAAACCGAATCGGTCGTCGATTCCCCGTTGCTTGCGTTGCAAACAACATAGCCCGAACATAACTTTAAGGACTGAACTTTTACCGCTTCAACTAATTTTTCGTCGTTACCGACGATTTTCTCAAAAGAAGAAAGGTTCACTATGACGTTTGCGCCTGCACATACGTGCGCCGTTGACGGTTGATTCAAGGAAAACAAATCGTTACCGAATTCCGCACCGACCTTAATGCCGTTACCTATATCGAAAATTATTTTGTTACCGAAAACGACTTCTTCACCCAAAACGTTAACCGTTAAATTATCTTCGGGAGCGGCGGCAAAATACCTGCTTTCAAAATATCCGCCGCAATCTAACAAATTCGCTTTCGGCACGATACCGACGATTTTCCCCTTGCATAGCGCAAAAGCGACGTCGTAAATAAAATCGTTATACTTAAACGGTGCGCCCACGAAAATTATGGCGTTTATATTTTCCGTTTGCTTTTTAATATCGTCGATTTTACTTAAAACGACGTTTAAAAGATTATCGTTATAAACCAAATCTCCTACGGTGTAGCCGGTAAGGCAAAGTTCGGGAAATACTATTATTTCCGCACCGTTTTTACAACATTCGTTTATTTTTGAAATTATTTCGTCAGCGTTAAACAAAACGTCAGCAACCTTGATGCTCGGCGAAACGCTCGCCGTTTTTACAAATCCGAAATTCATACTTTTCAACTTCCTTGTTTTTTAAAATTTTAACACTTTTTAAGTTTTTTTACAACAACTATTTTAGCATTTTTATAAAAATTTGCAATTTTTGGGTTTTTTAATATTTCAAAATATCGCAAAAAATTAAATTTTATGCAATTAAACGGTATTTTCAAGTTCTTCGGACAATAAAAACCATTCTTCCGAATAATTTTCCAAAGTTTCGGCAAGCCGTTCTTGCTCTTGCTGCAATTCCGTTACTTTTACGTAATCGGAATAAACGTCAGGGGTTTCAAGGTCTTTATTTATTTCCGAAATACGGCTTTCCGTACCGCTTATAAGTTCTTCCAACTTGGCAAGTCGTTTGCGTTTTTTAGACAATTCTTTAAGCGGCGTAGAAAATTCTTTTTTATTTGCCGAAACTTTTTCGTCTTTCACTTTTTCAGTAGCCGAAGAAATTTCTTCGGCTTGTTTTTCCTTTTCAACGGCTTCGTATTCAGAATAACCGTAAGGATAGAAATTTGCGCCGCCGTTTTCAAAAACTATAAGTTTGTTCGCCACCTTATTAGCAAAATACCTGTCGTGCGAAACGAATATAACCGTCCCCGAATACTCGCAAAGCATATTTTCCAAAGTTTCTTTTCCGACTATATCCATATGGTTGGTAGGTTCGTCTAAAACGAGTACGTTAGGTCGTTTTTTGAATATTTTGCAAAGCGCAAGCCGAACACGCTCACCGCCCGAAAGGTCGTCCACGTTTTTAAAAACGTCCTCGCCCGAAAACAAAAACGAGCCAAGCGCAGTACGAACTTCGGTTTCGCTCAATTTAGGGAATTCGTCGCAAAAATCGTCGTATACCGTTTTGCCGCTTGAAAATTCAGCCATTCGCTGATTAAAATATCCTATTTGAGTTTTTACGCCGAAAGAAAAACTGCCCGAAAGCGGTAAAATTTCCTTCATCAAAGTTTTAAGAAGCGTGGATTTACCCGTGCCGTTATCGCCGATTACGCCGAGTTTTTGTCCCCTTAAAAGTTCGAAATTCAACGTGGCCAAAACGCTATTATAGCCGACTGAAAGTTTTTTTACTTCAAGCGTTATTTTTGCGCTTTCTTCGTTGGGTTGAAAATTCGCCTTAAAAGTTTTAAGGTCGTACCTGTTAGGCTTGTCTATAATCTTCATATGCTCTATTTGCTTTAATTTAGACTGAACCATAGATGCTTTAGTGGCTTTGTAACGAAACCTTTCCACTAAACGCATAAGCCTTTTTATTTCTTCACGCTGATATTCGCTGTCTTTTAGTTGTTTTTCGTAATTTTCTTGTTTTTGCCTTTCAAAGTCCGAATAATTGCCTTTGTAACAACGGGTTTCGCCGTATTCTATTTCGTATACCTTATCGACGGTGCGTTCCACGAACATTCTGTCGTGAGAAACGGTTACTACCGCCGATTTATAACTTTTTATATAACCTTCAAGCCATTTTACTGCGGATATGTCCAAGTGGTTGGTAGGTTCGTCCAAAAGCAATATATCGGGGTGGCTTAAAAGCAATTTTATAAACGCTATTTTTGTGCGCTGTCCGCCTGAAAATTCGCCTATAGGTTTTAATTTGTCTTGTTCGGTAAACCCGAATTTTTTTATCATTACCGAATATTCTTTTTTATAGGTATATCCGCCTAAAAATTCAAACTTTTCAGACAAATCGGAATACGTTTTAATCTTTTTTTCGTCGGGATTTAATTCTATTTCGGCTAAAAGTCCTTTCATTTTTTCTTCGATTGACAAAATAGGCTTAAAAACTTTCAAAATTTCGTCAATCATAGTAACGGATTCGTCGTCAAAAGATATTTGCTTTAAATATCCTATCACGGGATTACCGACTTTAGTAACCGAAAAGGTATCGTCCCCCGTGCCTTCTTCCATTTCGACTTCGCCTGCGATACATCTTAATAAAGTAGACTTGCCCGAACCGTTTCTTCCCACGACTGCGATTTTTTCGCCGTCTTTTATTTCAAAATCTATATTTTCCAAAACGGTATCTCCGCCGAAAGACACACCGCCGTTTTTTATTTTAAAAAGCATAATACGACTCCGTTAAATTTTTATATTTTAGCACTTCGCCCGAACCGCCGCCATTTTTAGATACTTCGACAGGCTCGCTATGCTCGCCTGCTCAGTATGACACAGAGTGATGTCATTCTGAGCCCGCCCCGCTTTGACGGGCTTACGAAGAATCTACTTGTGTCCCTTGTCAGTAATTGCATTACTGTTACTTTTACATTTTTAGATACTTCGACAGGCTGCTCTGCAGCCTGCTCAGTATGACAGGGGGGAGATACGCCGCCATTCGCCTGCTCAGTATGACGGCGTCAAAACACAACCTTTTGTCAGCACTTTGGTAAAAAACAAAGTGCAAGACTTTAAAGTTGGTTTTTTCTTTTTCACTAAAATCTTTTGCTAAAGCAAAATCTTTTAGCGAATTTTTTAATAA
>CAZMOQ010000084.1:0-4320 GCA_964568155.1 uncultured Clostridia bacterium
GCAAAGATTTGCCGAAAAGAGCAAAAAAGACGCGTTTAAGGCTTAATTGCTTCGGTTTCCCAATGGATAACGGCGAAACGAAGTTTCGGGATCTCTGTTCGAATATTCGTAAATCGCGGCGAGATTCCGCCGTTTTGCAAACGGCGCTGCTGACGCAGTTCGGCTGACGCTCAGAATGACGCGCCGCTTGCGCTGTTATAGGATTGCCCCTCATCCGTCGCCGTATGGCGACACCTTCCCCCCAAGGGGAAGGCAGACAACCCCTCAGTCGGCGTTGCCGACAGCTCCCCTAAGCGTAGGGGCGCCTTAAACGGGGAGAAGGCGGACAATCCCTCAGTCAACTTCGTTGACAGCTCCCTTTACACAAGGGAGCCAACAAATATCGTAAAAACTTCGATGTAAAAAGACATCGGGTTTGAAAAATTTTTATTTTTAATCATTTTTTTGGAGGTAAAACACAATGAAAAAGTTTAAAAAACTTTTAACCGTGGGCATGTCCGTTGTAATGGCTGCTTCTTTCGGTCTCACTGCTTGTAAAGAGTCTGAGCCAGAACAAAAAGTAGCAGATCCCGATAAGGTTACGTACAACACTGTTACGGCTACTATGCCCAGCAACTGGAACGAACTTACGTATCAAGATAACAACGATACGCAAATTATGAGCTACATTTCCGGTTCGTTTTTTACTTATGACTACGATTTCGGCGGGAATAAGTATAAAGCGGATGGCACGATTAATGAAGATGCAATCGTAACGGGTAGCTTTGTTACCGAATACGACGCGGCAACTAAAATCGAAGACGTGACTTCCACCGTCGATGCAAAATGGGGCTATACCGATGAGCAAAAAGCTACCGGCGGATACGCTTGGAAGATTACCCTTCGCGACGACTTAAAATGGGACGACGGCTCGGCTATTACCGCTCATTCTTTCGAATATTCGATGAAAGAAATGCTTAACCCCGATTTTATGAACGTAAGGGCAGATAGTTATTACAATACTCTTCGCGTTCATAATTCGCGCTGGTATTTTTATAAGAATCAAGCGATAATTTATAATAAAGTGGCAGATTTAGGATATGAGAGCAATGCTGCCGCAATAGCTGACGGACAAACGTTGTATATCGACGTCTTTACTTTCTATAATGCCAGCGGTTACGTTGACGAAGCCGGTAATGCTTGCCCGCAATGGGTATCTATTACTGATGAAACCGTTTATAATTCCGCAGAAGCTTGGGCTGATCCCGACAATGAAGATATTCAAGACGCTTTCTCCGGAAAGTATTTGTGGGATGATTACTTCGATGGCACAATAGACGAAGAAACGGGTAGCGCGAAAGGTGCTTATGCATCTTACGTAGAAGTAGGCGGATCCTATGCTTCTTGGTTGGGTATACCTGAAACGAACACACACCGTGACGTTGTATGGTCTGACGTAGGTTTATATGCTATAGACGATAAGTCCTTTGTTATCTGTCTCGATAAATCTTATCAGTTCTTGAAAGAAGACGGAAGCCTTTCTTATCTTGCCGCTTACTATATGAGCAGTCTTCCCCTTGTAAAGGAAGATTTATACGAATCTTGCAAACAAAAACCCGAAGCAGGTTCTGAACTTTGGACTTCTAACTACAACTCTTCTTTAGAGACCACTGCAAGTTGGGGACCCTATAAATTAGCGCTCTTCCAAAGCGGAAAGGCTTATAAATTGGTCAGAAACGAAAACTGGTACGGCTATAATATGGATGCATATAAAGGTCAATATAGCGTAGATATCATCTCTTGCGAATGTGTTCCCGAAGCTTTTACTCAATGGATGAAATTCCTTGCCGGCGAAACCGACGACGCAGCGCTTGATACCGACCACATTAACGATTATAAAAACTCGAAATATGTAACATATTCTCCCGGAACCGGAACTTTCGGAATGCAGTTATTTGGGGATTTGGCAAAACTTAAAGCAAGTGACAATAACAACGGCATTCTTGCTATCGACGAATTCAGACAAGCTTTCTCTTACTCTTTGAATAGGTCTGACATAGTTGACACCATTTGGCCCGGCACGTCGGTCGCATGTCTCGGTTTAATGAACAGCATGTATTTCTATGACGTCGAAAACGCCAGTACCTTAGACACTCAAGGCGTTTATCGTAACACGACCGCCGCTAAAGAAGGCTTGCTTCGTGCTTACGGTTATACGCAAGCAGAAGACGGTACTTGGTCTAACGGCGCAGAAATCACCGGGGTATCCTTAGATGTAGCTTACAGCTCGCTTACCGGTTACAACCCCGCTCTCGCTAAAGAATTATTAAACGAAGCCATAACAGAGCTTACCGAAAATGCCGAAAAATACGGATATGATTCAAGCAAAGATATCACGTTAGTTTACGGTTCTTCAGTAGATACGGCGAAGCAAAGAGAACGCGCGGATTACTTACAGAAAGTACTCGACGATCTTTGCAAGGGTACTGCTCTCGAAGGAAAAATTAAGATTAAGTTCGACGCTTCTGCAGGTACTAAATGGGCTGAAGCGTTCAGAAGCGGTGCTACTCAAATAGGTTTCGGTTATGGCTTTAGCGGTAACGCGCTTAATCCTTTTGATATAGTCGGTTCGTTCGTAAACCCCGATGATAATTTAAACTATCATAAATATTGGGATACTTCTTCCGTCGACATGACGCTTACGTTGCCCGAAGGCGAATACGAAGGCGCAGGCGAAACGATTACCATGAGCTTGCAGAACTGGTACTTCTGCCTCAACGGTCTTGCCGAAGAAGAAAATGCCAAAGTCAAGTACAATTGGGATGCCGGCATTGCACCCGCAGAAACCCGCCTTGTGATATTGGCTGCATTGGAAGAACAAGCTATCAAAAAGAGCTATTCCGTTATGCTTATCGGCGAATATGACGGCTCGCTTCTCAGCCCGAAATTTACCTATTTTTCAGAAGATTATAACACGTTTATGGGTTATGGCGGAATGAGATATTTAAAAGCTAACTATAACAACGAGGAATGGAATTCTTACGTTAAATCCCACAAAGGCGACCTTACTAGCGAATATAAGAAAGAACAGTAAGCGGTTTGTTGAATTATTTTAATAAGACTCGGTGGGCGAAAGTCCTTTTCGCCCACCGCAGTTTTGTTTATTAGGCGTAGTTATCCATTGAAGAGACAACTCGGGCGAGTTTAACGTAGATTTTGTAAAAAAATAGCGAATGAAATTCGGTGGTTGTTTAATTCTTTGGTGAATAAGCGTTTAGTAAACCGTGGTTGCATTACGGGGGGCTTTTATATAGACCCGTAATGCATTTTTTGCGAAAAGTATTTCGTAAATAAAAAGATGTTTTACGGTAAAGTTTTGCTTTCTTGCAAAATCAACCGATAAAGGAGAATGCCCTATGTATATGTTTAAATACGTAATGAAGCGTATCGGTTTAATGCTGATGACGTTTTTCATTATATGGGTTATGTGTTTTATTTTAATTAAGCTTTTACCTTTAACCGTTAACGAAACCGCAAAAGACCCGATGATTGCGTATAGACGCTACGAGGCGCAAGGGTGGATTACCAATATTCGCGAAGGCGAGAACGGCATTATCTTATATGATAACGTTCCGGTTTTTATTCAACTCTGGACTTATCTTAAGGGAATCATTACTGAGGGTAATTTTGGTAAAGTTACTACTTACGGCGAATATTTAAATCAACCCGTATGGGATGTTTTTAGAAATAATCTTCCCCCAACGATACTTATTAATATATATTCCACTATTTTAGGCGTTCCTATAGGGCTGGGGCTTGGTATTTTTGCCGCGCTTAAAAAGAACAAATGGCAAGATCAGGTAATTAACGTTTTTATTATTCTGTTAATTTCAACGCCGTCCATCGTTTTGGGCTTGCTTATACAGTATATTTTTTGTTTTAAGCTCGATTGGTTCCCTTTTACAATGGACAAGGGATACGATTATTTTTCTTGGTCGATGTTTAAATCGATGTTGCCCGCCGTATTTTCGTTAAGTTTGGGCTCTATCGCGGGGTATGCCCGTTATACGCGTGCGGAACTTTCAGAAGTGTTAACAAGCGAATTCATGCTGCTTGCCAGAACCAAAGGTTTAACAAAAAGGCAGGCTGTTTTTCGCCACGCGATGCGTAATTCTATGGTAGTAATTTTTCCGTCTATTTTATCGGAATTCGTGTCGGTCCTTTCGGGCTCGCTTATTATCGAAAAAATGTTTTCTATTCCCGGCGTCGGCGGTTTATATTTGAACGCGATAAATTATTTAGATTATAATCTCTTTATGTTATTGTCCGGTTTCTATACAT
>CAZMOQ010000085.1:0-4306 GCA_964568155.1 uncultured Clostridia bacterium
GATAAGTATAATACGAAGGATAATATCGCTTCTAATATCCAAGAAATTATCCACCCTGCGCAAAAACCGTTCATACCGTAATACGGTATTAAAATAATTGAAAAAACGTATCTTACCGCTGCACCGAACAATGTTGCCGAAAATAAAAATTTAGCCGATTTCGTCGCTCTATATAATCCGTGAAATAAGTTGTTTACTACGTTAAAATAAATGAACGGAAGCGCATAGCGTGAAAAATCGAAAGCGTATTGTATTGCGTTTGCGCTTGCGTCCGCTTTGAAAAATAAAGAGCAAATTTGTTTGGGGAAAATCACGCAGGCAAGCACGAACGGTGCAACGAAAATACTGCTTTGCAACAAACCGACTCTGACGCCTTTTTTGATTTTGTTATATTCTTTATGACCTGAGCATTGCGCTGCGTAATTAGTGAACGCCTTAGTCGAATTTTGGTAAACCGACGCATTTATATCGTAAATTTTGGATATTACCGAATAACTTGCGGAAGCGTCGGGACCTATACCGTTTACGAGCGGGGAAATAAACAGGGATGCAACGTACATAATCATTTGTTGGCACATATTAGGCATTGCAAACGGAACCGACGGTTTGATATAAGACAGCCCTATATGTGCTTTTTCTTTATTTACGCCTAATTCTTTAAGGCAATTTCTATATTTAATTTCGTATAAGATATTGCCGACCAAAGCGGAGAATACGGTGGATATCGCAAGCCCTTCAACGCCCATATTTAGCGAAATGATAGTAAAAATATTGCCTGAAATATTCAATACTGCGGATACTATCGATACAATAAGCGGAAAACTGCTTATTCCGAATCCGTTTAAAAGCGCAACGTTTGCATTCGTTAAAGTTATTATGTAAATTCCCGCAATATAAACGGCGAAATATTTAAAAGCGTCCGCCCTTAAAGAATCTTCTATTTTTAAAAAATCAAAAATAGGGCGGTAAAAAATTATCATACCGAGCGAAATTACAACGGCTACGATAAGCCCTAAAATTCTTATGGAAAGTACCGAAGATTTTATTTTTTTATAACTGCCTTCGCTAAACAATTTAGCCGTATAAATGGAAAACCCCACGTAATAGCCCCAAAATATAGCCGAAATAAAAGTTATCAACGGAGCGGTTGCGCCGATTGCCGCAAGCCCTTGTTCGCCCAAGTAATGCCCTGCGATTGCGGTATCTATCGTAGAGTACGTTTGCGTAAGCAACCCCGCTAACACGGTAGGCAAACCGAAGAAAAAGAAAGTTTTATAAATATTTCCTTTTGTTAAATCTTTCATAGTTACTTCCTTGACTATTTTCGTTATTTTAAGTATAGTATTTATAATAAAAAATATCAACTATTCTCATATACGGTTAAAAATATTGTAAATTCTCAAAAATTCTCAAAAAATGCGATAAGGAGTAAAAAATGTACAGGCAAGGAAGAATTGAAAAAATATTAGAAGTATTGCGTGCGAACGGGTACGTAACGGTAAAATATTTGGTTTCGGTAACGGGGTACAGTAACGCTACGATTAACCGAGATTTGAATATTATGGAAAAACAAAAACTTGTAAAACGCAGTTACGGCGGCGTTGAAATAGTTGCAAATAAAGGCGTGCCGCTTCCGTTCAGGTACCATAAAATGAAGTCCGAGAAATTAAAAATAGCAAAAAAGGCTGCCGAATATATAGAGGACGGGGACACCGTTTTTATTGACGCATCCACCACGACCGAATATATTGCAGGCTTTTTAACCGAAAAAAAAGACCTTACGGTTATAACCAACAATATGGCTATAATTTCAAGGCTTAGCGAATACGGTATAAATTGTATATGTTTGGGTGGTAAAGTGGTCGAACCGCCGTTTATGCTCAGCGGCGACGACGCCGTTGAATGTGCAATGAAATACAGGGCTGATAAAATGTTTTTTTCAACGGGTATGATTACCGAAAACGGTTATATAGCCACTAATACGCAAATGTATTATTTGTTGCAAACGGTAATGCTTAAAAATTCTAATAAAAAGTATTATCTAGCCGACCACGATAAAATCAAAAAAGAAAGCGTAATCGAAAAATATTTATGCGATTTAAACGGTATAGATATAATAATCAGCGATAAAGATTTTAACGACGAACTTAAAAACAAATTTTCAAATACCGAATTTATAAAAGTATAACGTTAAAATCTTAAGCAAAAATATTCACGCAAAGTATGGCTATGCCTAAGATAACCAGTATTGCCCCCGTTATGCGGTTTAGCGTTTTCGGCTGGGCTTTGTTTGCAAAAAGTGCGGCTACTTGCGCAAATAAAAGAGTGCTTATAACGCAAACTATTAAAGCAAGTAAATCGGGTGCGCCGCCTATCGCAAAATGGCTTATGGCGCCGGTTAGGGCGGTAACGCTCATAATAAACACGCTTGTGCCTACCGCGGTTTTAAGTTCGTAACCGAGTACGGAAGTAAGAACCAGAAGCATCATCATACCGCCGCCTGCGCCTACGAAACCGCAAATAAAACCGACTAAAACGCCGCAAATTATAGAACGCACCGCTTTTTGTTTTGCAGTCGCTTCCGATAGCCTGCTTTTAGGTTCGGTAACGGGCTTTACTATAAATTTTATGCCTAATAATAACGTCATTATAAGCGAAAAATTTCCCATTGTGGTTTTCGGTACTACGCTTGCTACGTAACTTCCTACGGTGGTAAAGCACAAAACCGAAATCATCATTATAATTCCGTTTTTTATATCGAGATTTTTGTTTTTGCCGTAAGTGATTGCCGAAGCGGCGCTTGCAAGTACGTCGCTTGCCAAAGCGATGCCTACCGCCATATAAGAATCCATGCCTAAAAAGGTTATCAACATAGGGCTTATTACGGCGGCTGCGCTCATACCGGCAAAGCCTGTGCCTAAACCTGCGCCAAGCCCTGCGATTATGCAAATAATTATTTTTAAAAACATATTTTTATTCCTTTTTACTAAGAATTTATGATATTTAAAAAGTTTTATAAAAAAACGAAGTAGATTCTTCGTTCGCAAAGGCGAACTTAGAATGACGGCGTCGAAACACAACCTTTTGTCAGCACTTTGGTTTTACCAAAGTGCAAGACTTTTTGGTTGGTTTCTCCTTTTTCGCAAAAATCTTTTTTCAAAATCTTTTTGCGAGAATTAAGAAAAAGATTTTTCGTTTTGCTTGAAAAAGACAAGGGGATTCTTCGCTACGTTCAGAATGACTGTGTGTTGAAATCTTTTTATAACGGGTATTATAGTACGCTAATATTTAAATAGCATTTAAAGTTTTTATCGATAATGAAAAAAAGATATCTTCAAAAAAACGAAAGATATCTTTTTTACCTAAAATTATATAGTAATTATATATTTTTATAGCGTTGCGCCGTAATCGGAAACTATAATTTGCCCTGTAATTGCTTTTGATTCATCGCTTGCAAGGAATAAAAGTATGTTTGCAACGTCTATCGGCATACAAGGTTTAACCGATAAATTCATATGTTTGCTCATTTGCGAAAACATATTTTGGTCAAGCGTTTTCGGGTCGGTTGTCATAGTCATAGGCGTAACTATCGTGCTGGGGTTTATCGAATTACATCTTATGCCCGTACCCGTAAATCTTAAAGCGGTATGTTTAGTAAGCCCTATAACTGCCGCCTTACTCATAACGTAAGCCGCTCCGCCCGTACCGAATGCGCCTGCAACCGAATCCAAATTGATAATAGAACCCGAATTCTTTTTCATCATTTCTTTAACGACCGCTCTGGTGCAGTATAGGCAACCTTTTGCGTTGATATTTAAAACCCATTCCAAATCTTCGTCGGTACAGCAGTCTACGGGTTTTAACCCCGATTCCAAAACGCCTGCGTTGTTTACCAAAACGTCAATCGTGCCGTAATTTTCTATTACTTTTGCAACCATATTTTCAACGTCGTCTACTTTTGAAACGTCGCAAGGAATCGGCAAAACTTCGCCGCCGTTTTTGCGAATTTTTTCGGCAACTTCTTCTAATTGCGGAACTCTGCGTGCGGTAATAACTACCTTTGCGCCTTCGCTTGCAAAAAGTTCGGCAGTCGCAGCGCCAACGCCCGAATTACCGCCTGTGATGATAGCAACTTTACCTTCTAATCTTTTCATAAAACATTCTCCTTATAAGTGCTGAAAAACAGCGTTTCTTATAGTTTAATGTATAATGGGCGGTTTGTCAATATTTTTTTTAAAATTTTTAACGGTGAGTGTTACGCAATTTGTTTTTTTATGGCGAAATTTTTTAAAATTATCGTATCCGC
>CAZMOQ010000086.1:0-4304 GCA_964568155.1 uncultured Clostridia bacterium
GGTAAACCTCCACCGAACCACGCGACTATCGCGTGGTTTTTCTTTATATCAAAAATAGAACTCGGATTTTTTAATCCGAGTTCTATTTTATTAATAAGCAAATTATTCTTCGTCTTTATTTTCTTTTGGTTTTTCTTCTTCTTTTTTGCGTTCGTAGTAATTTTTATAACCTACTTTGTTGTTATCGCCCTCGTCCCATTTTTTGCCGCCCGTTACGAACAAACCGAGTACGAGCGCAACCGCAAGAACAACTGCTATAATAGGCCATATCAAATTTTTAGGAAGAGCAAGCGCAAACGCCACCGAAACCGCGGCAATCACCAACAAAACGGTTGCGAGCGCTATATTCATCTTTTTAAGCGTAGCGCTGTTTTTCGTGCCGATAGCGTTAAATAAAAGCACGATTCCGCCGACGCCCGAAAAGAGCACTACCGCCCACGAAAGATTAAAAAATCCGAACGTATCGGGAATAACAATCGACAATAACCATAAAACCGCCGCAACGACAAACGCAAGCGCAACCGACAATTTAGTTAAAAATTTTTTACTCATTACGTAACCTCCGTTATCTTAAAATTACCGAAGCGGAAACGGCGCAAATTTCGTCGCCGTCGCCAAGAACTATCGTATCGCCGTGCTTATAGTCGCGCACCAATCCGCCCAAACGCAATTTGAAAGTATCGGTTTTTTCGCTTACGGCAAGCACAGTATAAGTTCCGGGCAAAAATTTCCCGTCCTTTTTTGCTTTGTACGTTTTATTAGCCGAAAGCACTATATCCCCTTCGAGATGAGTTATATTGCTTTCTTCGCCGTCAACCGTTTTTTCGCTTTCGGAATATCTTACGCCGTCTTTAACCTTAACTTTTTTTGCCGTATCTTCTGCTTTTTTATTTAATTTTAAAAGCACCGCAAGGCAAACTATTGCTACAACCGCCGCAATAAGCGCTATTGTAAGCGCCAAAATAACAACTTGTTCTTTTGTCATAGGTAATCACCTTTAACGAACTTTTTCGCCGCATTCGGGGCAAAATTTACCCGTTTTAGGAAGTTTTGCATTGCACTTAGGACAATGAGTTAAAACCTTAGTACCGCATTCAGAACAAAATTTAGCATTGCTTGCCAACGCCGCGCCGCAATTGGCGCAAACGTTACCCGCGTTTTGATTAGGCTGTTGAGTTTGGTCGAAACCTTGGCTCATCATTCTGCTCATTCCCATACCCATTCCCATACCGATGCCAGCGCCCATCACGCCGCCTGCCATACCGGGATTTTTAGCCGCTTCTTTTAAAGCGTCTGCTTGCGCGAGTTGGGTGTAAACGTCGATATTCTTTCTCATCATACCGAGTTTCGTTTGTTCGTCCAACGCTTTTTCAAGTTCTGCGGGCAGAGAAAAACTTTCAAAATTAAAGCCTGAAAGTTCGAGCCCTAACGCTTCGAACCTCGAAGATAAACTCTTTTGTACAATGGCACTCATTTCCATTAAGTTGGCTGCCATATCTAAAATAGGAATACCGCTCTCGCCTATGGCATCCGAAATTCCCATTACGAGCATACTGCGAATATAATCTGTAATTTCTTGAGTGGTAAACGACGAATGCGTACCGGAAAGTTCTTGCATAAACACGAACGCGTCTTTAACTCTGAACGAATACGTACCGAAACCGCGAACGCGCACCGCGCCGTATTCGGCGTCGCGTATCATTATCGGGTTAGAAGTTCCCCATTTCATATTCGTAAACTGACGCGTATTTACGAAATAAACGTCCGACTTAAAAGGCGTTTCGAAACCGTATTTCCACGATAAAAGTTTGGTTATTATAGGCAAACTGTCGGTATCGAGTTTATAATATCCGGGCAAAAACACGTCTGCCATTTTTCCTTTATCGCAAAATATGGCAACTTGCGACTCGCGCACGGTAAGCGCCGAACCGCGTTTAATTACGTTGCCTGCCATATCCACTTTATGTACTATAGTATCGGGCGAATCGTCCGTCCATTCAATTACTTTTAAAAGCCCCATAAAAACCTCCTCAGTAAATAACTTGCTTACCTACTTTATTTAAATAAACTCCGCTAAACGCGGCAAAACAATTTTTAATATTTAAGTACCGTACCGCCCGTTAAAAGTATCATTTTTACCGCCTCGATAGAATAATCGTTCACCTCTACCGTAAGCGGTTTGTTTAACGTACCCCTTGCAAGCACTTTAACGTAGCCTGCGTTAGACGGCAATAAACCTTTTTCTTTTAACGTTTTTAAATTTACGAGTTCGTTCGCGTTGTAACATCTCGAAAGAGTATCGATATTTATTACGCATTTTTTTCCGCGAACTTTTTCGTTATGATGTTCTTCGACAACTACGGACGCCGCTACTTCGTCGGCAAGAATTTCGTCAACTTCTTCGGCTGTTACCGTTTCTTTTTGTTTTTGAGTTATAACCACTAAATTTTTACGGCGAACATACGAATCGTAATCTTCTTTAGAAATAAGTTCTTTTATCAAACCTTTTTTAATAAGTTCTTCCGTCGTTTCGAAAGGCATTACGTAATCTCTGTTTTGTTCTTCGCCCTTTTCAAGCCCTAATTTTTCGGCAACTATTTCGATAAGTTCGAGCGCGTGTTTTTTCTTTCTCGGTCCGCTTACCTTTAACATACAAGGAACGTCGGCATATTTTTTTGCCGTTACGGCTTTTACGTTGTATTTGGTATCCGCGAATTCTTCGGCGTTAAGCGCATAATATACGCATAACGTTTTTCCGCGCATAGCGAACTTTAATACCTTCGTTCTGCCAGAATTTATACTGTCGTACTGCCAAGATATTCTCGACGTGGTCTTTTTGTACGAAAGTATCGCGTTTTTAAGTTCGGAATAATATCCTTTCGTTTCGTCGGACGCCTGAATAATCCTTGCCATAAACGATTTTTTAAAGCGTGCTATTATCGCAAATCCCGTTTCTTCTTCGCGCCCGAGATACACTTCGGTATCTTCTTCTACAACGTCGGGAATAACTTCGACTTTATCTTCTTGCACGTCGGCTTTTTCAACCGTTTGTTCGGTCTTTACTTCAACGACTTCGTTTTCTACTTTTTCGGCAGAAACGCTTTCGTTTTGCGAAACGTTTTCGGCAACGTTATCGGCATTCGTTTTATCTTTATCGGCGTTAGAGTTTTTAACCTTTTTGCCCTTTGCCGCTTTTACACAATAAACTATTACTACGCCGATAAACACTACGGCAATAATACCCAATAATATGGCGATAGCCACTTCTAATCCTGACATAATCATCTCCTTTTACCCGCGGATTTTCGGGAATTGTTTTTTTACTGATTTTACAGTTTGTTTTTTTAATGAAATAAATAGTAAAAAAGTCGTTACAAGCAAACTTTTTTATATTATAACTTTATACGGCTTGCAAAAATAAATTTTTGCATCGCTTACGCTTTTTTGTTATTTGCTAAAAGCAAATAACAGCCGTAAGTTGAAATATGGCGTGAAAAAGTTCTTGCAAGCAAACTTTTTTGTATTATAACTTTATACGGCTTGCAAAAATAAATTTTTGCATCGCTTGCGCTTTTGTTATTTGCTACAAGCAAATAACAGCCGTAAGTTGAAATACGGCGTGAAAAAGTTCTTGCAAGCAAACTTTTTCACTTATATTATAAAACAAAATTGTATGAAATGCAATAAAATTTAAAAAAATTTTTTTATTTTTTTCAATTTGCGCCGCGGCGACGTTTTCTCGCCGTAAAACGCATACGTATCGACAAAAAAACATTTACCGTACCTTGTTTTTAACGCAAAACGAGTTCGAAAAAAATTCGAACTCGCGATACTTAAATTTTTGTCGTTAAATAAAAAAAGTTACGATGCTTATACCTATAAAAATAAACATTAAAACGGGCAATACGTATTTAAAATAAACTCTCATCCACTTTGCTATCTTTATTCCTTTTCCTTCGTTGGCTTCGGCAACAAAATTATCCCACCCCCAACCTTTTTTACTTATACAGAAAAGTACGAAAACAAACGAACCTACCGGCAACAAAACGTTAGACACGATAAAATCTTCTAAATCGAGAATAGTAGAGCCGTCGCCGAACGGAGTAAACCCTGACCAAACGTTAAAACCGAGAATACAAGGAATAGACAAAACAAAAAGCCCTATACCGCAGATAAGCGCGCTTTTTCTTCTCGACCAACCCGTTAAATCTTGAATGCAGGCGATAATATTTTCAAACACCGCAAAAATGGTAGACAGTGCGGCAAACGCCAAAAATATAAAGAACAAACTGCCCCATAACCTT
>CAZMOQ010000087.1:0-4261 GCA_964568155.1 uncultured Clostridia bacterium
AACGAAGAATCTCTCGGCGTTTCTTGTTTGTAATTGCATTACTACTACACTTACTTTTTAGATACTTCGACAGGCTCGCTACGTTCGCCTGCTCAGTATGACAAGGGGTGGAGCCACACTCGCCTGCTCGGAATAACAAGTTGTTCATCGACTAAAATTCTTGTAGCAGCACAATTTACCAAGCGTTTTTATTTTGACAAATCGAAACAAAAAGTGTATTATATAAACATTGCTATATTGTCGGAGATTTTTATGACTAAAGAGTATAAAATAAAGAATAGCGAAAATTATGATAATTCGGCTTTAAAACTTATGATTTTGGCTATGGTGGTTTACATAATTTCATATTTGGGAAGAAAATCTTACAACTCGAATATGAATGAAATTATGAGTTTTTTCAAAGTCGATAAACCGTCGGCAGGGCTTACGGGCACTTTCTTTTTCGTTGCGTATGCTTGCGGGCAAGTTTTTCACGGAATAATGTGCAAACGCTATAACCCGAAATACGTTGTTTTCGGGGCGTTGCTGGTTGCTTCCGTATGCAACGTTTTGGTCGGAATAATGCCCGTAAACGGCTTTAGGTATTTAAAATACATATGGCTTGTAAACGGATTCGTATCCGCTAGTTTGTGGTCGATTATAATAAGGCTTTTTAATAGAGTTTTCAGTAAAAAACGCTTGAAACAGGCACTCGTTTTTATGGCGTTCCCCGTATCGATAGGTACGTTTTTGATATACGGCACAAGCGCATTGTTTTCTTATTTGGAAAAATTCAAATATACCTTTTATTTTTCTTCGATATTGCTTGCGGCAATCGCTTTGATATGGTTTTTAAACGTCGATAAACTTATATACAAAAGCAAAATCGAAAAAAGCGAAACCGACGAAGAAGAA
This sequence comes from uncultured Clostridia bacterium, assembly GCA_964568155.1. Taxonomy (GTDB): domain Bacteria; phylum Bacillota; class Clostridia; order Christensenellales; family Borkfalkiaceae; genus UMGS775. The sequence continues at coordinate 895 of CAZMOQ010000087.1, forward strand.
ATTATTTCGCCCGAACAGACCGCCAAAGGCAAAATCGACGTTAACTTTTACGTTGTATTTTCGGTGCTAGCGTTTTTTGCTATCGTAAATAATTTTGTAAAAGACGGTTTAACCGACTGGACGCCTACCATATTTACGGAAATGTTTAAACTCGATAACTGGTTTTCGGTATTGCTTACGATGCTGTTACCGCTTTTTGCGGTTTTAGGCGCAAATTTCGCCATACTTATTTCAAGAAGAATAAAAAATTACGTATCCGTTTGCGGCGTGCTTTACGTCTTGGCGACGGCGGTACTTGTGCTTTTGTTGGTATTGCTTTCGAATATCAATAGTTGGTTTTTAACGCTGGTTTGCTTTATGCTTGTTTCAGCACTTATGGCTGGCGTTAATAACGTTTTAACAAGTATTTTTCCTTTGCAAGTAAAGGGCAACGTAGACGCAGGTCTTGTCGCAGGGCTTATAGACGGTTTTTGTTACGTCGGTTCGGCAGCGGCGTCTTACGGGCTTGGTAGCATTGCCGAAAATATGAGTTGGAACGCTATAATGTACTTGTTTACCGCATTATGTTTGTTATGCGTGCTGACGGTCGTTGTTTTCTTAATTATTCAAAAGATTAAAAATAGAAAAATTGCGTAATATTTACGCATTTACCAAAAAAACAGGATGCACACATCCTGTTTTTTTTATTTATTTTGATTTTATGCGAAGTTTTTTATCTTTATTTTCAAACGGAATAACGATATGCGGCGGCAAATCTTTTGCCATTTGATAAATTTCGTTTTCTATGTATCCCACTATCCTTTTCCGTTCTTCTTCAAAAGGCTTAGTATGGTCGAATTTTATAGGCTTGCCTATAACCATCTTCTTTATGGTCGGCGCACTGTAAACGGGCACGAAATTAAGTTCTTTGCCGTATTTTTTATAATACAGCCTTGCAACGTCCACAAAACCTTGATTGAAATGATTTATAATTTCGTTATTCGGTTCAAGACTGTCGGCAAAAATCACGTTGTGGTAGCCTTCGTTTAAATATTCAATGCTTTGCTTAAAAGTAGCCAAAAGTCGGTTATCCCTATAAACGGGCAAGGTATCTGCCCTAGTGAACACATATCCTGCAGGTAGTGCTATAATATAAGATAAAATCTTGTAAAACCATCTTATTCCTTTAGGTTTTTCCGACCAAAAAGCGTCTATTGCGTAATTTGGAACTTCTTTTGTATAAAACATTTCCCATTCGCACCAAATGCGTTTTTTTAAGGGGAAATAAAGTTCGAACGTTGCAGGCGAGTGTATTTGGCAGTGATTTGCCACTAAAACGGAGCCTTCTTCAGGAATATTTTCAAGCCCGATAAATTCTCTTTTCCTATAAAATATTTTAACTATACTTTTCAAAAACCTGTAAAATAACGGCTTTTTTTGTTTGCATTTTTTAATTTTTTTAGCCATAATTTTATTTTACCACAATATAAAATTTATGTAAAACGTTTTTGCACCGATTTTATCGGCGCACTTAATAAAAAATAACGAAATGCGTTAGTGCGGCAGTAATATGAAACATTACTGCCGCACAACTATATTTGCCTATCGGCAAGTTATATTGCTATCACAGTTATATTTTGCTATCGCAAAGTTTTATTTCCCCTTTCGGGAAAGTTGCGGAAATTAGAAAAAAATGTAAAAAAACACACTATAATTCACTAAAAGTGAAATGTAGTGCGTTTTCGCATTTCGTTATTTTTTAATCTATACTTCGCCAAATTTCTTGTTTTGTTTGCATCGCAAAACTTTTTTCTTGGGTAGACGGCTCGTAATAAACTACTTTTGACTTTCCTTTTAAGTATTCCGTAGCAAAATATTTGCCGTCAATATACTCTATTTTTACCCTGAAAACTGTAATTTCTTCGTCAAAAGCGGCGGTATCTAAATCGTCGGTAGCCGCCAAATACATATATAACGGCTTTTTGTTGGTTATTGCGTCGTCGCTTACCGTCAGCACAACCGAAATGCCGCCCTGCACTCCGTCAAAATACTGATACCAGTAGGTATCCATAGTACCGACATACCCGTAATTTTCTCTAACCAAATTGCTATCGAAATGCACCGTATCGCAAATATTGTTAATCATAAAGCCGTAACCGCCGCCACTGGTACCGCCCGTACCCGTACCGCTTTGGTTAAGTCCGCCCCTATTAGGCACTGCCGCTTCAACCGTCTTTTGATATTCTTTAGTAAAACCTGCGGGGTAGTAATCGAACACAACGCTGCCTTGCACGATTTGCGTTTGCGGAGAAACGCTTTCCTTTGCATAATTAAACGTAGCGGAAACGCCACCGATTATAAATGCGGCGGTTAGCAAAAGTATCGACGTTGAAATTAAATATTTTTTCATAATAATTTTGCTTTTAATTTATTCTTCGCTTTCTTCTATGGTTAAATCGTCCTTACTTGGCTCGATAGGTTCTTCAACTTCTTCGTTAGGTAAAATTTCGTTATCAACTGAATTTTCTACTTGATTTTCTTCCTGTAAAATAACTTCCTGCGGTTCTTCGACGACCGTTTCGTCAAGTACAACTGCTTTTTGACTTTCCAAAACGGCTAATCTTTCCTTTGCGCAAGCGTTTATCTTTTTTTCGATAAAAGGATAAATCGCAAGTACAAAAACAACCAAAGCAACGCACATGTACCCCGACGGAGAGTTCAAAAACACCACGAAACTGCCGATATACGGCACACGCTGTCCTTGATACACACCACGCATTTGAGAATACAGCACGGGGAAAGTATCCGAATATTGATTAGCGTCGCCACGCAATAAAAACCTGCGTTCCGAATGGGTTTCGTTTGGTTCTTCTATCCCGATTATACGGTGAACAATAAGTTCCCCACGATACTCGTATACGACTATATCGTAAAGTTCAAGTTCGTTTTCTTTCGGGAGCGGCGAAACAATGATTAAATCGAACCGATATATTTGATTGTTAAGATTGTTTTCGTTTAGATATAAATTGTTTTTATGTTTATAAGACATAGAACCGCTTTCCACCACTTTAAAAGTAGAAAACTTTGCGACCTTTTTTTCGTTTATTTTTAAGGTTATAGAAAAAACGAACACCGCAAGTACGAACGCCAACAAGATACAAGGCAAAACCTTTTCCGTGACGAAACAAAGTGCGGGATGATTGCGTTTTTCAGTCTCATCCCGTACAGTTCGTTCTATTTCGCAGTCGTTTAAGCCTGCCCTAGTCATTTTTAACGTATTCTTTATATCTCTTACAATCAAAATCGTAAAACAAACGGTTAACGCTGTAAAAACTATCAACGTCAACACGAATACGTAAACGTCAAAATTCATAGCCTTAAAACTCTA
>CAZMOQ010000088.1:0-4260 GCA_964568155.1 uncultured Clostridia bacterium
GGCAAACATGCGTTCTCAAGCCTTAACTACACTGAATATGATAATGCCTATTATTTAGGCAACAAAAACAATCCTTATCTAGTTTTAATGAAAGCAAAATCAACAGATATAACCGATTGTACTATAAATGAAAACTGTAAAGTTATTTATAATTCCGCTTTCAGTGATTGTGAAAGTTTAACTAGTGTAACTATTCCCGATGGTGTAACTTTTATCGGTGATTACGCTTTCCATGGTTGTAGTAGTTTAACAAGTATAAATATCCCCGACAGTGTTATTTCTATCGGTCAAGGTGCTTTCGGAGATTGCGGGAAATTAAAAAATGTTTACTATACCGGAACGCAGGAAAAATGGAATAAAATTGATGTTTTAGATTACGGAAACGGTGATTTAGAAGAAGCAACAAAATATTTCTATTCCGAAGAAACACCGACAACGAGCGGTAATTTTTGGCATTATGTCAACGGCGTCCCCACCATTTGGTAATGAATCATAGATTCTTCACTTCGTTCAGAATGACAAGGAAAAAGAATGTAAAAATATTCCAAAACCTGTCACGCTGAGCAGGGTTGTAAAGACTGTCACCCCTTGTGTCATACTGAGCAGGCGAGTGTAACGAGCCTGTCGAAGCATCTAAAAAATTTAAAAAACCTGTCACGCTGAGTCCCACCCCGTAGCCCTACTTACGAAGCGTCTAAAATGTTTAGATTCTTCGCTTCGCTCAGAATGACAATAGTCCTGTCATACTGAGCCTGCCGTAGGTAGGCGAAGTATCTAAAAGTAGATTCTTCGTTTGCTTTGCAAACTCAGAATGACAAGGAAAAAACGCTCAAGAATGACACAATACCTTGTCATACTGAGTAGGCTTGCAAGGACTGTCGTCCCCACCTTGTCATACGGAGCAGGCGAGTGTAACGAGCCTGTCGAAGTATCTAAAAAACATTAAAAACCTGTCATACTGAGTCGCACCCACTTTGACGGTCTTACGAAGTATCTAAAAATGCAAGTGTTACAATGGTATAATAGCCGACAAGAAACGCAAAGAGATTCTTCGTTCGCCATTGCGAACTCAGAATGACAGTGGAATGTAGATTCTTCACTTCGTTCAGAATGACAGGAAAAAAACGCTCAAGAATGACACAACACCTTGTCATACTGAGCAGGTTTGCTGTGCAAACCTGTCGAAGTATCTAAAAGTAGATTCTTCGTCCGCTTTGCGGACTTCAGAATGACAATAAAAAAGCACTTAGAATGACAAAGTTAATATTAAGCCCGTCGTTTTTTGACGGGCTTATATAATGTCTAAAAAATTTATAACATAAAAGCATTTTGCGAGTTTTATTTGAAATTTTTACCGTTTTTTACTAACGTAATAATTTGCAGTAACTTATACAAAAATTATTGACAAATATTGTTTTTTTTTGATATACTAAAAACATAAAATCTAAAGGGGTAATTAGTTTGAAAAAGTTGAAAACTTTAAAAGCGGATAGAACGATTATCAAAGAAAAGGTGAAAGAGGCGTATTCGTCGGTTTTGCCTATCACTTTAATCGTTCTTTTATTATGCGTAACGGTTGCTCCTATACAAAGCGGAACTTTTTTGGCTTTTGTAATCGGGGCTTTGCTTGTAATTGTAGGAATGGGCTTGTTTTCGCTAGGTGCGGACACGGCAATGACGCCTATCGGCGAATACGTCGGTTCAACGGTTATGCGTTCCAAGCGGTTATGGATAATTATGCCCGTTTGCTTTTTGGTGGGCGTTTTAATTACCATAAGCGAACCCGACCTTGCAGTTCTTGCCACACAATTATCGGGAACGGTTAATTACTGGACCTTGATTATTTCGGTCGGCGTAGGCGTAGGCGTGTTTTTGGTTATCGCAGTTCTTAGAATAGTTTTAAAAATAAAATTATCTTACCTTCTCATAGGGTGTTATACGGTAGTGTTCGTTTTATCGTATTTCGTTCCCGAAGTTTTCGTGCCGTTGGCATTCGATTCGGGCGGGGTTACTACAGGACCTATGAGCGTACCTTTCATAATTGCGATAGGTACGGGTATTGCTTCGCTTCGCAGCGATAAGGGCGCAGAAACGGACGGTTTCGGCTTGACGGCGTTATGTTCGGTCGGACCTATAATAGCGGTAATGATTTTAGGTATTATTTTTAAGCCCGAAAATATTACCGTTACGGAAAATGCCGTAACTAACGTTAGTAACTCTAAAGAACTTGTTGCTTTGTTTTTAAGGGAATTACCGCATTATATGAAGGAAGTCGGCATTGCCTTACTGCCGATGATTGCGTTCTTCTTTGTGTTTAGAATTTTTGGTCAAAAAATCGCTAAGCACGATTTAATTAAAATCATCGTCGGTTTGGTATACACGTATTTCGGTTTGGTAATATTCTTATGGGGCGTAAACGTCGGCTTTTTGCCCGTTGGCACTTATTTGGGCGAAACGCTTGGCAAACTCGATTATAACTGGATTGTTGTACCGATAGGTATGGTTATGGGCTTTTTCGTAGTTTCAGCCGAACCTGCGGTTCATGTGTTGACAAAGCAGGTTTACGAAATAACTTCGGGCGCAATAGCAAAAAAGGCGTTAAGTTTAAGCCTTATGATAGGCGTTTCCGTGTCGGTCGGGCTTTCGTTATTGCGTATTTTATTCCATATACCCGTAATGTATTTCTTGATACCGGGATACGCCATAGCGTTGATACTGACCTTTATCGTGCCTGAAATTTTCACGGCGATTGCGTTCGATTCGGGTGGGGTTGCGTCGGGTACGATGACCGCAAGTTTTTTGTTGCCGTTTGCTTTGGGCTTTTGTTCCGCCGTCGGCGGCAACGTGGCAACGGAAGGCTTCGGTATGGTTGCGATGGTCGCAATGACGCCGCTCATCGCATTGCAAATTTTGGGCTTGGTTTATAAGATAAAAACCAGAAAACTTGAGAAGAAGAAACCGCAAACGGTTGAAGAAGATATTATCGGATGAGGAGAAATTTATGCTTGGATTAAAATGTTTGATAACCATATGCAAGCGAGAATATGCGGAAGAATATATTGAGTTTTTTAACAAAAGGAATATAAAAAACGTGTTGAGTTTGCTTTGTAACGGAACTGCGACCGATACGGTTTTAGATTGCTTAGGAATAGAAAAAACTCAAAAAAATATGTTTATGGCTATCGTGGATAACGATATGACCGAAGATTTGAAAAAAGGCTTGCTTGAAGAAATGAATATCGGCGAAGTCGGTAACGGAATAGCGTTTATTATTCCCGTTGACGGGATAGGCGGTAAATCGTCGCTCAATTATTTTTTGGATAAAGAATTCGTTAAAAAGGAGAACGAAATGGAATTAAGTAAATCGGTTTTAATTATAACCGTAGTTGATAAAGGAAATACGGAAGCCGTTATGAATGCGGCAAGAAGCGCAGGTGCTAACGGCGGAACGGTCGTTAAGGCAAAGGGTACGGGTGCGGAACTTGCAAAGTTTTTCGGCGTATCTATATGTGAAGAAAAAGAACTTGTGTATATCGTTGTAAAGCGTGAGCAACGTGACGACGTTATGCACGCAATTATGAACGGCGCAGGCGTTAATACTGACGCAAAGGGCATAGTATTTTCTTTACCTGTTGACGGAGTTATCGGCATAAGGGGCTTTGACGGTATTTAATAGTTGCAATAGGGTAAAATTAAGTTAATATTTTACGGCGAAATAAAATGAGTTCGGTTCAAAATCGAACTCATTTAGTTTTTTATAAAGAAGTTGCTTGTTATAAAATGTGAATTAAAAATTTCGCAAAAATCTTTTTGCAAATATAAAATATTTACAATTCTGTCATACCGAACAGGCTTGCAAGGACTGTCGTTCACTTGTGTTATACCGAGCAGTGTTTTGCAAGGACTGTCGTTCACTTGTGTTATACCGAACAGGCTTGCAAGGACTGTCGTTTTCCCCATGTCATACTGAGCAGGCGAGCGTAGCGAGCCTGTCGAAGTATCTAAAATGTATGTGATAAGGCAACGCAACAACCGACGAGAAACGCAAAGAGATTCTTCGTTTACTTCGCAAACTTCAGAATGACAGGTGGTAATGTTATACGGAGCAGGGCTTGGTAAGGATTGTCGTTTACCCCGTGCCGTGCTAAACAGTGTTTTGCAAATGCTGTCGTTCATTCGTGTCATACTGAGCAAGTTTGCAAAGACTGTCGTTCACTCGTGTCATACTGAGCAGGCGAGCGTGGCGAGCCTGTCGAAGTA
>CAZMOQ010000089.1:0-4259 GCA_964568155.1 uncultured Clostridia bacterium
GCAATTATGTTCTTCCTTGCAATATTCGCATTGCCGGTATTCGCAACCATTCCTAGTGCCGCTACGGCATCCGCACTTATCTACGTTGGCGTTTTGATGATGAAAAATAACGTTAAGGCTATTGACTTCTCTAACGCAATCAACGCAACAAGCGCATTCTTAACTATTGCTATTATGGTACTTTCGTATTCTATCACTAAAGGCATAGGTATTGGTATGATTGCTTATACTATGATGTCTCTTGTCGCATACGTAGTAGAAATTATCGTATACGCTTGCAAGAAGGAAAAGACTTACGTTAACGAAGAAGGCGAAACCGTTGCTATCGAAAAGCCGAAGTTCCCTGTATCTGTCGTTGCTTTAATAGTAACTGCGCTTTTCTTAGTATACTTCTTAGTTCCGACCGTTCTTTAATAATCGGAAAAAAATTAAAACGAAAAATCCTGTGGGAAACCGCAGGATTTTTTTAGTTTGTTAATTTATTTTGTTTGCAAAATATTCCGTATACTTTTTTTAATACTCGATTTTGAAATAATCTAACCAAGCCTTATATTTATCTTGACAAGATAAGCAAGTATCTATTAAATAACCTTTTTCGTTTTTCCATTCTTTTAGTCCTCGATAGTAGAATAACTTGTGGTCTTCATCGATGATAAAGGGAACAACGTTGTTTGCTAAACATTCCTTAAAGATTAAAAGTCTTCCGACACGACCGTTCCCGTCTTGAAACGGGTGGATGCTTTCGAAATTTTTATGAAATTCCAAGATTTGTTCAAAACTCTTTTGTTCGATATCGTTGTAAGCGGTTAAAAGTTTTTTCATTTCTTCTTTTACGTTTTCGGGAGCGCATGTTTCTTCGCCGCCGACTTCGTTTGGAAGTTTTTTATAATTTCCGACGTTAAACCAACCTTTTCTGCTATCGCTTGTTCCGTTTTTAAGAATAAAGTGAAGTTCTTTAATCATAGATTCCGTGAGCGGCTTCATAGCGTTATCGATAATATAATCGACGCACTTAAAATGATTTGCGGTTTCAACGACGTCATCGACGTTTAGCGTTCCTTTTTCTATGCCGATAGTGTTTGTTTCAAAAATATATCGGGTTTGGTCATGCGTTAAAGTGCTGCCTTCGATATGATTCGAGTTGTATGTCAACTCGATTTGTGTTTTGTGATAAATACCGCCGTTAAGTTTCATATCTTTTTGTTCTTTTAATATGTTTAACAGTTTATTATTACTGAATTGTTTTTCGTTTTCTCTATTCGGTTTTATTGCGTCTACGGGGATATTCCAAGTTTTGCCTGTTAAAAAAGCACCCGGTATTCTGCCGTGAGCGCAATAATTTCTAACCATTCTATCCGATACATTCCATTTCTTTGCAATTTCCGTAACCGATATGAATTTCATCTATATAACCTCAACTTCGATTTTTATTATTATATTCCATTATCGGAAATTTGTCAATTAGTTTTAGGGTGTTTATTTCCGATAGCGGAAATAAATTGTGTTGTAATTTATAAAAAAGACGCCTTACCGAAATTATGATAAAACATCTAATTATTTTGCCGGAGTTAAAACGGATTGTTTTCTCGCAGGATTTTTTTATATAAGTAAATCTAATAAAAAATATATTTTCGTTTGATTGATTTTTAGTTGACGGAAACGATAAATTTCGGTATAATTGAAACGTAAAAACTAAGCGTAACCGTTTACGCTTTAATGTATCGTTTTTTGTAACTGTCGGACTGGCGGATTTTAACCGCAAGGGAGCAAAAAATCAGGGAAGTCGGCCGACTGGGCAGTTCCGTTTTTTTTTAGGGCTGTCTTTTTTTATTTTTATAAGGAGATTTTATGAAGAAAGTAGGTATCGTTATGGGTAGCGACAGCGACTTGCCCGTTCTCGAAAAATCGGTTGCAACGCTTAAAAAGTACGGCGTTCCTTACGAAATGCACGTGTATTCCGCACACAGAACGCCTGAAGAAGCCAAAAACTTCGCAGTAAATGCGGCAAACAACGGCTTCGGCGTGATAATAGCCGCCGCAGGCAAAGCGGCGCATCTTGCGGGTGCGATAGCCGCAAACACGGTTTTACCCGTTATAGGTATTCCCGTAAAAGCAAGCGTGCTTGACGGTATGGACGCATTGCTTTCAACCGTTCAAATGCCGTCGGGGATTCCCGTCGCAACGGTTGCAATCGACGGTGCGGAAAACGCCGCATTGCTGGCAATACAAATTCTTGCCGTTTCCGACAGCGAACTTGCAGGTAAGTTAAAAGCCGCAAGAATCGAAGCGACCGAAAAAGTTCTTGCTAAAAACAAGGCGGTTGAAGATAAATACAACGCATAAATACGGGAGAGTAATATATGGGTGGTTTTTTTGGAGTCGCTCGTAAAAAGAGCGCAGTGTTAGACGTTTATTTAGGGACTGATTATCACTCTCATCTCGGAACCAAAAGGGGCGGAATAGCCGCTTACGATATAGAATTAGGCTTGCAAAGGGAAATTCATAATATAGAAAATTCTCCTTTCAGAACCAAATTCGAACGTGCGCTTACCGAAATAAAAGGTAATTCCGCAATAGGTTGTATAAGCGATACCGACCCGCAACCCTTGCTTATGATGTCCAAACTCGGCAAGTACGCAATAAGCACGGTCGGCAAAATAAACAATGCGGACGAACTTATACAAAGCATTACGTCAAAAAACAACGGATATTTCGACGCAATGACGGGCGGCAAGGTCAATTCCAACGAACTTGTAGCCGCACTTATAAACCAAAAAGAAAATTTCGTCGACGGTATACGCTATGCGCAAGAATCAATCGACGGCACCGCATCGATACTTATCTTAAAAGAAGGCGGCAACATTATAGCCGCAAGGGATAAACTCGGCAGGTTGCCGATAGTTTTGGGTAAGAGTAAGGACGGGTATTGCGTTTCCTTCGAATCTTTCGCCTTTGAAAACTTGGGTTACATAAAAGAATACGAATTAGGCCCTGCGGAAATAGTGGAATTTAACGCAGAAGGTATAAAGCAACTTTCTCCGCCTAAAAAGAAGATGAAAATTTGCGCATTCCTTTGGGCGTATTACGGATATTCCACGTCTAATTACGAAGGCGTCAGCGTAGAAATGATGCGTTATAGGAACGGCAGTATTTTGGCTGAAAACGACGCTAAAAATATGGACCAAAGCAAAATAGATTACGTCGGCGGTATTCCCGATTCGGGCACGCCCCACGCAATAGGCTACGCAAATAAAAGCGGTATTCATTTCGCAAGACCGTATATAAAATACACACCTACTTGGTCAAGGAGTTTTATGCCTTCCAACCAAGCGGACAGAAACAAAATAGCAAAGATGAAGCAAGTCCCCGTTCACGAACTTATATCCGGCAAAAACTTATTGTTGGTCGACGATTCTATCGTAAGGGGCACGCAACTTAAAGAAACGGTTGACTTTTTATATTCGCACGGCGCAAAATCCGTTCATATGCGTTCGGCTTGTCCGCCGATTATGTACGGTTGCAAATATTTGAATTTTTCAAGTTCCAGAAGCGAAATGGAACTTATAACCCGCAGGACGATTATGGAACTCGAAGGCGAAGAAGGTTTTAAGTATTTTGACGAATACAGCGATTCTTCTACCGAAAGGGGTAAAAAACTTAGAAATGCGATTTGCGAAAAGTTTAAGTTCGCTTCGCTGGAATTTCAATCGTTAGAAGGGCTTATCAAGGCGATAGGCATAGAACCTTGCAAACTTTGCACGTACTGTTGGAACGGCAAAGACGACGAAGATTAAGTAAAAAATTTTAAGGAGTTATATAATGGAGAAAAGTTTTTCCGAAAGTTACAAAAACGCAGGCGTTGATATTACCGCCGGCTACAAGGCAGTAGAACTTATGAAGAATCATATCGCACGCACTATGACGAGCGGCGTGGTTTCCGATATAGGCGGATTCGGCGGATTGTTTTCGCTGGATTTGTCAGGCATACCTAACCCCGTTCTAGTAAGCGGTACGGACGGCGTAGGTACCAAACTTAAAATAGCCTTCCTTATGGATAAGCACGATACCGTCGGCATCGATTGCGTTGCAATGTGCGTTAACGACGTTATTTGTTGCGGTGCAAAACCCCTTTTCTTCTTGGATTATATCGCAGTGGGCAAAAATTACCCCGAAAGAGTTGCCGATATAGTAAAGGGCGTTGCGGAAGGCTGCGTTCGTTCAGGCAGTGCGCTCATCGGCGGCGAAACTGCGGAAATGCC
>CAZMOQ010000090.1:0-4225 GCA_964568155.1 uncultured Clostridia bacterium
CGTGAAATCTTTCGGGTATAATATGATTATGCTTTATACCGAAGATACGTACGAGGTTGACGACGAGCCGTATTTCGGGCATTATAGGGGTGGATATAAGCAGGAAGAATTGAAACAAATAGTTTCTTATTGCGAAGGTATCGGTTTAGAGGTTATACCTTGTATACAAACGCTTGCGCACTTAGAACAAATATTTCACTGGTGGCATTATAAGCCTATTTACGACGTTGAAGAAGTTATTTTGGTCGGTGCGGAGCAAACGTATTCCTTGATAGAAAATATGTTTAAAACTCTCCGCAAATGCTTTACTACCGACCGTGTGCATATCGGTATGGACGAAGCGCATATGTTAGGACTTGGCAGGTATTTGGAGCAAAACGGTTTTCAATCTAGGTTCAATATTTTGCAAAAACACTTGAAAAGAGTTTTATCCATTGCCGAAAAGTACGGCTTTAAACCTATGATTTGGTCGGATATGTATTTCCGCTTGGCAAATAACGGTGCATATTACGGTAAAGATATAAAAATTCCTGACGACGTTATAAAAACGCATCCTAAGGAAGTCGGTCTTGCGTACTGGCATTATTACGGCACCGATGAAGAAATGTATAGGTCGATGATGCGTTCGCATAAACAATTCGGTTGTGAAGTTTGGTATGCGGGCGGCGCTAGAAGTTCCGACGGTTTTGCGTCGGGCAACTGGTTTTCGATTCCTGCGTTGGAATGTGCGATGTCGGCGTGTGAAAAAGAAGGGATAGACAACGTTTTGATAACTTGTTGGGGCGACGGCGGTAAGGATTGTTCTTACTGGACTTTATTGCCGTCGTTGTATGCCGTTCGTCGTTTTTACGACGGGGAACACGATATGCAGAAGATTAGTTCGGAATTTGCGAAAATGACGGGCGAGGATTTTTATGCAATGTGTGATTTTGACTTGCCGGATAAAGTCGCAGGCAATACCGAAAGAAAAAATCCGTGTAAAAATATGTTCTATAACGATATATTTTTGGGGTGTCTTGATTCTATGGTTGCCGACGGCGTCGATGAAGAATATTCGAATTATGCAAAAATTTTATATTCAAGGGCAAAAAACAGCAAGTTTGCATATATTTACGATTCTTCCGCAAAACTTTGCGAATTTTTATCCGTAAAATACGATTTAGGCGTGCGTTTGAGAACCGCTTATCAAAACGGGGATAAAAAACAACTTAAAAAGTTGATAAAACGGGTAACTCTTGCCGAAAAACGCTTAAAAATTTTCTTTGCCGCATTCAAAAACGTATGGTATATCGAAAATAAGCCGCACGGCTTCGATATACAAGAACAGCGCTTTGGCGGTTTAATGAATAGGTTAAAGTGTTGCCGTTTGCGCTTGACCGATTACGTAAACGGAAAGATAGACCGTATACCTGAATTAGAAGAACAAGTCCTTGATTATTACGGTAATTTTTATGACTTTAAAAAAGAGCAATTACTGTATAATTGTTGGGATTATATAACATCGGTAAACAAATATAGATAGAATGATAAGCCGCTGATATTTCGTCAGCGGCTTAAATTTTTTGATACAAAAGAGATTCTTCGTCCGTCGTAAACCGACGGACATCAGAATGACAATATATCCTGTCATACTGAGCCTTGCCGCAGGCAGGCGAATGTATCTAAAAAAGTAATGTTACAGTGTTGCAATAACCGACAAGAAAAATAAAAGAGATTCTTCGTTCGTCGTAAAAACGACGAACTTCAGAATGACAATTCGGGTAGAAAGACGGCGTGTGGCAAAAGAGATTCTTCGTTTGCTACGCAAACTTCAGAATGACAGAATAGGGAGATTCTTTGCTATGCTCAAAATTGCAAGGGGAAAAGCAAATTTCAGAATGACTTTATCACCCTGTCATACTGAGCAGGTTTGCAGGACAAACCTGTCGAAGTATCTAAAAAGGTAATGGCAAACAAGAAACGCTAAGAGATTCTTCGTTCGCTAAAGCGAACTTCAGAATGACAGGGGAGAACGAATTTCAGAATAACAAATGGTACGCTCAGAATGATAGGTGGTGCGTTGAGAATGACACTATACCCTGTGTCATACTGAGCAGGTTTGCAGGGCAAACCTGTCGAAGTATCTAAAAAGTGAATACAACAGTATTGCAATAGCCGAAAGAAACACGAAATAGATTCTTCGTCCGTCGAAAACGACGGACTTCAGAATGACAATATATTCTGTCGAAGTATCTAAGAACGCTGTGGTGAATTCGTTAAACTTAAATTTGTTGCGACGCACGGTATTCCGAAGGCGTCATTTTCTTTTCCTTTTTGAAAACCCGTATAAAATGACTTACCGAATTATATCCTATTTTATAACTGATTTGTTCTAAGGATAGGTGAGTGTTTGCAAGTAGGTTGCACGCAAGCATTATGCGCTTTTTTGTAACGTAACCTACTATGGTAAGTCCTGTTAATTGCTTGAAATCCGATATAAGTTCCGCAGACGTTATCGGAAACATATTGTAAAATTCAGCAATCGATTTATTTAAGAACTTAAAGTTATCTAATTTATTTTTTAAAATTTCCGCATAACTAGTGTTTTCGTTGGAACGATTTTTAAGTTTATGTATTTTCAGCGTAGACAGCGCAGCGGTTATGTATAAAGATAAATATTCGTTGCAAAGTTCAATATCGTTAAAATTATAAATAAGTTTTTCCGCAAGAAAGAAAAAATAAGCATATTCTTCATCTGATAAGCGTACCATCGGGGCGTTAGTTGTTTTGAAAAGGTTATTCAAAGAATGGTTGCCCGTAATCGTATTTAGGTGTTCGATTTTTATTGAAAGATTAAAATGGTTTACGTTTGCGTTTTTTATTTTATCCGTAAGTTTATGGTAAACCATAGGTTTAATAAGCACCAGCGAATGTTCGGGAATATTAATTTCTTCACCTTCAATAGTGTGCAAAAGCGGTTTGTTTGTAAGTATAAGTTCATAAAAACCGCTATGCCTGTGATAATATGTGTAAGATAAATTCCACCAGTGTATGCTGTAATCTCTCCCGTTTTGAAATTCCGTATCGGAATATAAAGTTAATTGCTTCATATATTTATGATACTACTAAAATAGTGTGTCGTCAAGTCAAAAAATAAAAAAATAGCAATTTTTTTAAAAAAATGGTATTGAATAGTAACGAAATTTATTTTATAATGTATGTGTTAAGTGTATTAGAATAGAAAATTATGTAATAAAAATGTTTTTTAACCCCATGGGGTTATTAGTTGCTCCGCAACTAATAAAAACCTTTAACGGCAAATAACGTTGTGTTTAAGGCATTGTAACCGAGTCATGCTGAGCAGGCTTGAGTAACCACCACCCTGTCATACTGAGCCTTGCCGCAGGCAGGCGAAGTATCTAAAAGAGTAAATACAACAATGTTGTAAATACCGACAAGGAACACGAAGGGATTCTTCGTTCGTCGTAAAAACGACGAACTTCAGAATGACACAATACAGTCATACTGAGCCTTGCCGTAGGCCGGCGAAGTATCTAAAAGAGTAAATACAACAATGTTGTAAAGACCGACAAGGAACACGAAGGGATTCTTCGTTCGTCGTAAAAACGACGAACTTCAGAATGACAGGGGAGAAGTAGATTCTTCATTCGCAAAGCGAACTCAGAATGACAGGTGGTGCGTTTAGGAATGACGGGAAAGGGAGATTATAAAATATTTAAAACAATGTCATTCTGAGACGGGCTTACTTGACGGGCTACCGAAGAATCTAAAAAAAAGATTCTTCGCTACGCTCAGAATGACAGTAAAAGTTAGAATGACAGATAATGAGAGATTCTTCATTCGCTAAAGCGAACTTCAGAATGACAGGGGAATTAAAAAAGGTAAATACAATGCAAAAAAAGCGCATTGTAAAAATAAAAAAATAGTTAAAAAAAGGAGGAAACTATTTTGAAAAAGAAGTTACTTATAAGCACTTTGATAGCGACGTTTGTTTTATCGCTATCTATGGCAATTTGTTTTTTGCCGACAATGCAAGTTACTGCGGAAGATTCTGCCGAAGAACCCACTACTGACGCAGTAGTTACTTACGATACTGCCGTAGTTTACGATTTGTTTGAACTTACAGGCGAAAAAGAGTTTACTAGTGCAAATCCAAACGGTACGGCAAATAGAAATATCGGGCAAATGCCCGATACCCAAAACGTAGCGTTTCGGGCTAAATTTT
>CAZMOQ010000091.1:0-4148 GCA_964568155.1 uncultured Clostridia bacterium
TGCTCAGTATGACACGAGTTAGACATTTTTAATTTTACTCGCAAAAAGATTTTTTTTAATAATAATTTTCCCAACCTGTCATTCTGAGCGTTAGCGAAGAATCTAATACTCCGTGTCGTTCTGAACGAAGTGAAGAATCTACTTTTTGCTTCATAATTAAGGCTACGGGGCTAGGCTCAGTATGACAACAAAACGCAACAGTTTAATTACTGTAAAATTTTATTAAGTAGCGAAAAAAATACGTCGGTTTCTTCTTCGGTTAAATTTTCAAACATAGGCTCCAAGGTTGCGGATATGCTTTTTTTACGCTCGTTAAGCGCAAGTTCGCCTTGCTTAGTTAAACGAATTACAACCTTTCTAGCGTCGGTCTTTTCGCTTAGACGCATAATATATCCTTTTTCTTCCAAAGTATTCAACGCTCTTGCGATTCTTGCGGTGGAAACGTTCATTTTTTTTGCAAGTTCCCCCGCCGTTACGTCACACTCGCTTTCCTGTAAAATTCGCAAAATCACAAATATACCTTTATAGCCGTCGTCGATTAGTTTAGTAAGATTTCGCCAGTTTTTAGTTTGATATATATTCGCTATTTTGTTTTTAATAACAATATATTGCATTTTCTCTCCAAAATATCTAACACTGTTAGTATTATACTTCACAACTTGTTATATGTCAACAAATTTTTAAACGGTTTAAATTTTTTTATTTTTTTCTATATTTCTAAACATTCCCCCCCACAGTCATTTTGAGTTCGCATTTGCGAACGAAGAATCTATTACTTGATTATTCATCATTGCTTTACTAAAATATTTACTTTTTTAGATTCTTCGGTAGCCCGTCAGGTAAGCCCGTCTCAGAATGACACGGTTTGGAATATTTTATATTCTCTTTCCTGTCATTCTGAGCGTTAGCGAAGAATCTAATACTCTACTTGTCATTCTTGAGTATGTTCGCTGTTGCGAACATATGAAGAATTTACTTTTTAGATACATTCGACAGGCTCGCTACGCTCGCCTGCTCAGTATGACAATATACCTGTCATTCTAAGCGTTAGCGAAGCGAACGAAGAATCTATTTGTATTACTTGTCAGCATAGCGTTGCTGTTATATTTACATTTTAGATACTTCGACAGGCTCGCTACGCTCGCCTGCTCAGTATGACAAAATGGGGAGACTAATGCTCGCCCGCTCAGTATGACAAAGTGAATGCTATGCAAAATTACACTGTATAACAAAAAACTGCTCAATATAATAAAGGCAAAATACTTTTAAACCTGCGTTGTGTAACAAAGCGGTAAAATATTTTACTTTAAAGAGTATGAAAAATCCGTACTATTTTTTTCGCAAAAGAAAAACTCTGCGGCTGAAAAATGCAACACAGAGTTTATTTTTTTTACTTAAACATATATTATTCGATTTCGATTTTTTCGGTTAAGCGTATATCTTCACTCGAAGCGCCTACCATTATTTCAAACGTACCGTTTTCCACAGTCCAAGCGTCGTAAGATACCGAATAGTACGCAAACGAACGCTTATCTAGCGTAAACGTGAAGTTTACCGTTTCGCCTGCTTTTATAAACTTTTTATCGAAGCCCTTAAGTTCAAAATACGGACGATATACTTTTGCAATCGGGTCCCTTACGTAAAGTTGAACGACTTCGGCACCGTCTTTATCCCCGATATTAGTTACTGAAAGCGATACGGTATAGTCGTACTTACTATTCTTTTCTATTTTCAAATTCGAATATTCGAATTCGGTATAACTTAAGCCGTAACCAAACGGGAACATAACAGGTTCGTTATAAGTTTTAAAGTATCTATAACCAACGTCAAGCCCTTCGATATAACGAACGGTCGTCGCTTGATGGTCGTATGCTACGGACGGAACGTCTGTTTCGGAGAACGGGAAAGTTTCGGATAATTTGCCCGACGGGTTTACTTTGCCCGTTAAAACTTCAGCAACCGCTTCGTGTTCGTTCATACCGCCGAAGCCTGCAAAAACAACCGCTTTTACCTTGTCTATCCAGTTACGCATATTCACGTACGAACCTGCGTAAAGAACTACCACCGTATTAGGATTTTGTTCGGCAACTGCTAAAATATGGTCTTCGTAAACTTTAAGCAGTCTGCAATGTTCTCTATCGCCGCCTTCGTATTCAACAAAACAGCCCGTGCCTACACATACAACGGCAACGTCTGCCTGTCTTGCCGCTTGAATCGTATCGTGTGTGTTCCATGCTTGTTGATTAAACCCTAAATGTGAACCCCTAAAAAGCGGTGCATCGTAAAAAGAAACTTTATCTTCGCCAAGTTCTACTTTTAGACAGTTAGCAAGCGATTTTACAGGAATTTCAGGTTTTACTATCGCCGAACCTGCGCCGAAAAGATGCTCGGTTGTCGGGTGACCGCTAACAGCAACTTTTAAACCTTTTTTAAGCGGAAGTATGCCGTCTTCGTTTTTAAGGAGAACTATGCCTTCCTGTTCGGCTTTTTTTGCCACAGCATACCTTTCTTCTTTTGTTCTTTTTACCTTTCTAACTTTCTTTGCGTTTTCGTTCTTTTCAAGCAATTCAAACAAGCGTTCTATGTTAAAATCGATTTCTTCCATAGTGAGTTCGCCGTTTTCATAAGCCTTTTTAAGAGCGTCGAAACTACCGCCGTCGTGCGGCATAATAAGGCTTAACCCTGCCTTTACCGATGCAACGGGGTCCGTAACCGCACCCCAGTCGGAAACTATAAGCCCGTCGAAACCTAGATCCTTTCTTAAAACGTCGTATAACTTTTTATGTTCGGACATTCTTCTACCGTTTACCAAATTGTACGAACACATTACAGTCCAAGGTTTGCTTTTCGACGCTATTTCAAATGCAGGAAGATAAATTTCTCTCATAGTGCGTTCGTCTACTTCGCTAGATAAAAACACCCTGTCGTATTCCATATTGTTGCAACAATAATGCTTAAGGCACGTACCTACACCGCTACTTTGCACGCCCGAAATATATTCCGCTGAAAGTTCACCCGCAAGATAGGGGTCCTCACTGTAATATTCGAAATTTCTTCCGCAAAGCGGCGTTCTTTTTATATTTACGCCCGGACCTAAAATAACGTCGATATCTCTTTCGATACAGTCGTCCGCAATACATTCACCCGTTTCACGAACTACATCCCTGTTCCAAGAGTTTGCCGCCGTTACCGTTGCCGTGTATGCGATTGCGGGTTTGTTGTCTAATAAAAAATCGTTAATCGCAACGTTTTGACGAACGCCGCAGGGTCCGTCCGCAACCATTACAACGGGCAACTTGCCGTTAAGGTCGTTCGTTTGCCAAGCGTCTTTACCCGTAAGTAAAGTTAATTTTTCGTCGATTGTTAAATCTGAAATTTTTGGTAGTTTCATAATAACTTCTCCCTTTTATAGTTTTAATATTTCAATACTTATCTTTTCGATAAATGTATTTAACGATTTAAATTTTTATTATACTTAAACAGTTCCATTCCTGTTATTCTAAGCGTTTTGGCGTGTTATTTTAAGCATTTTTCCTGTTGTTTTTGAATATTCTTCCTTTGTCATTCTGAACGTTTTTCATTGTCATTCTAAATCACTATCCTGTCATTCTGAGCGTAGCGAAGAATCTACCCTTACTGTCATTCTGAAGTTTGCGAAGCAAACGAAGAATCTCTCAGCGTTCCTTATTCGTAATTGCATCACTATTGCATTTACTTTTTTAGATTCTTCGGTAGCCCGTCAAGTAAGCCCGTCTCAGAATGACACGGTTTTAAATTTTTTATTTTACTCGCAAAAAGATTTTACGTAATAAAAGATTTTTGCGAAAAGGAGAAACCGCCACTTTTGCCTTGCGATTTGCCTACTTAGGCAAATCGTTGGCTCTTTGGCGTGTTTCGACGCCGTCATTTAGAGCGTTAGCGAAGAATCCCCACACTGTCATTCTGAGTTCGCTACTGCGAACGAAGAATCTATTTTTAGATACATTCGACAGGCTGTTTCACAGCCTGCTCAGTATGACTCGTTAAAACGCAACTTTTTATCAGCACTTTGGCAAAAACCAAAGTGCTGATAAAAAGTTGGTTTTTCCTTTTTCACTAAAATCTTTTGCTAAAGCAAAATCTTTTAGTGAATTTTTTGTTTTCTTTTT
>CAZMOQ010000092.1:0-4117 GCA_964568155.1 uncultured Clostridia bacterium
TTCAAGCTGTGCTTCGCTACCGTCAATCCAAACTACGTTGTCGGGGCAGCAAAGCGCTTTCGATTCTTCAATGAACGCTAAAACTTTTTTGTTTGTGGTCATAATTCTTCTCCTTGAAAAAAATTTTTTATGATTAGTTAAATAATAACCTTACTTTAAGTAACCGACGAATCGACAAAAGAATTTTGCTTTCCGTCATTACCCATATTGCATTATATCACGGGTTGGCGCAAAAGTAAAGAAATCAAAACCACATTTTTTGTTTTTCGACAAAATTTTGCGTTTTAAATTTAAAATTTCCATTATCGGCGGCTGATTTTAAGTTAAAATATCTTAAACAAATCGTTCTATAACCATTTTTTAGAGCATACGATTTAACACCGAATTATTCCGCATCGGAGCGTATTATGTTATACAACAAAAAATTTTTAATATTCAAAGAATTAAACAAAGGGTATTCGTTAAACGGGAAATCGGTAAACGGAATACTTAAAGCCGAATGTGAAAACGACCAAACGACAATGTCTATATCCCTGATAGGTTTTTCGGCGCTTACAGAAGGCAAATACTTTGCCGTTACAAATTTAAGCGGAAATGTCTTTGCGTACGATTTAGGCACTGCGCCCGTTGCTTTTTCTTATACGGAAAAGGTTAAATTAAAAGACGGTGATTGCGCCTGCCTTATAGCGCACGTGTTTGACGAAATAACGCCCGTAGCGATAGCCGCATCGGAAAATTCGGAATTTTCGGCAATGAAACTTGCGGAGTATTTAAATCGTGAAATTAAAAACGAAAAAACTGTTGAAACGCAGAACTCAAAAGAAACGGATATTCAGGTTCAAACGCCTGCGTACGACGACGAAACGGTAGCGACGGAAAATTATTACCTATATGATAACGAGGAAACCAAAAATGAACGCACTGTATTTAAAAAAAATGTCGGTACTGACAATGAAAGCGAAAGCCAAAAAAACGGAGAAGAAAAAAACTTTGAAATGTTTAAAAATGAAACGGGCTTTACTGTTGACGAAGAAAACGCCGCTTTCAAAATAAAGGAAAATTTAGAAAAACTTTTTTCGTCCTACCCAGAAGATTTTTCGCTAAGCAAAACCTTACCGCACAGCAAATGGGTAAAAATAAACTATTCCGACGACGGGTACTATCTTGTGGGCGCAATTTATAAAAACGACGAACCCGAATACGTTTGTTACGGAATACCTGCAAAATTCAACGAAAAACCGCCCGAAGAATTAAACGGAATTTGCTGTTTTATTCCCCTATCGGTTTTCGATATGCAGGGCGACGGATATTTCGTAATTTTTCAATCCGCCGTTACGGGAAAATGTATTCATATGCAAAAAGAATAATAATTTTTGTTTTTTAATATTAAAAAAATTAAATATAGCCGTAAAAAGCCTTGCCGAAATAAACTTTTGCAAGGCTTTTTGCTGTGTTTTTTACAAAAAACGTAAAAATTATAGAAATTGATTGATAATTTTTTTGAATATGTTATAATGCTTATGCTCAACAAACTTAATATGTGTAAACTTGGGTTTATTTGTATTTTTAAGGTACGATTATACTCTTTTTTTGCAATACCTACATTATTGAATTTGATAAAATGCAAATTCCATTTATGTAGGTGTTTAAACCCATTTCACATAAGGTTTGTTGAGCGACAATCGGAGTTTGCGTTTTTATGCGTCAACTTCGGTTGACGCACTTTTTATTTTAAGGAGAAAATTTATGGAAGTTTTTTCGGGTTTGCTAGTATGGGGTGTAATAATAGGGCTAATTGTTTACGCTGTTAAGAAAAACAAAAAAGAGAAAGAAGAACAAGAAGAAGAAAGATTAAGATTAGCACAAAAAGAAAGATTAGCACAAATTGAAGAAGAAAAAAAGAAAACAGCAAGAAATTGCAGTACTAAAAACAAAATGGGAAAACAAGAAAAAAGAGTTTTTAACTAACGGATTACCGTCATTAACGCCCGACACTTTAAGGTTGGGGAAAGACGAAATTTGTCATTTTGTCGGCGAAGCGTATTTTTGCAAACAATCTCAACAAAACGTTGGATATACGGGAAGTCGTAGCGGATTTTCTTTCCGAATAGCAAAAGGAATAACTTATCATACTGGGAATAATCAAGGGCAGTATATTAGAGAAACAGCGATAAAAAAAGCGCATGGTTCAATTTATTTGACAAATAAAAAAATCGTTTTTTCCGCAATAACGAATTTCTGCGTCATTAAACATAAAGACATCATAAATTTAAATGCGTTCGATGGTATGTTGCAAATACAAACTAACGATAGAGCATACTTATTTCAAATCGAAGACAATTTCAACTTTATGCTTATGCTCGAATACATAATCAATAAAGAAGATGAGAATATTTTACAATTAAAAGAATTTTAATAATTTAAAAATTCAGGCGTGCGATTTCGTAAATAAAATCACACGCCTTTAAATTTCAATAAAAATTTAGTATTTTCTAAAAGGTTTTGCAAGTTCTTCTAAATTTTCGGGTATTTTTGGAATAGTATCGAAGCCCTTTTGCAAATCCGCATCGGTCGGTATATAATCTGTCATAGTGCCGTTATTAAACTCCCCGTACGCTTTCATATCGAAATAACCCGTACCCGTTAAGCCGAACAAAATAACCTTCTTTTCGCCCGTTTCTTTACACTTTAACGCTTCGTCTATGGCAACCTTTATTGCGTGCGACGACTCGGGCGCAGGCAGTATGCCTTCCGTCCTTGCGAATTTAACCGCTGCGTCGAAAACCGACGTTTGTTCTACGGAAGTCGCTCTCATATATCCGTCGTGATAAAGTTTTGAAACTACGGGGCTCATTCCGTGATACCTAAGTCCGCCCGAATGGCTTGGACTGGGCATAAAACCGCAGCCCAGCGTATACATTCTCGCCATAGGCGTAATTTTGCCCGTATCGCAATAATCGTAAACGTACTTACCCCTTGTCAAAGACGGACAAGACGCAGGTTCTACGGCAATAAAATCTATGTCGTTTTTGCCTTGAATTTTATCTATCATAAACGGAGTTATAAGTCCGCCCAAATTACTGCCGCCGCCTGCGCAACCGATAACTATATCGGGCTTTATGCCGTACTTATCCATAGCGATTTTGCTTTCTATGCCGATTATGGATTGATGCAACAAAACGTGGTCCAAAACGCTGCCCAAAAGATAGCGGCAATTAGGCGTGTTTAAGGCTTTTTCCACCGCTTCGCTTATAGCGCAACCGAGCGAACCGCCCGTTTCGGGATATTCAGCCAAAATCTTTCTGCCTGCTTCCGTAGTGTTTGACGGCGACGGAATAAGGTTTGCACCGTAAGTATTGATAACTTCCCTACGGTGCGGCTTTAATATACTGCTGGATTTTACCATATACACGGTAAGG
The DNA here is from genome assembly GCA_964568155.1 of uncultured Clostridia bacterium. GTDB lineage: Bacteria > Bacillota > Clostridia > Christensenellales > Borkfalkiaceae > UMGS775. The sequence goes on from CAZMOQ010000092.1 coordinate 3,420, forward strand.
TCAAGCCCGAAAAACGCACACGCCATAGAAAGTGCCGTTCCCCATTGTCCTGCGCCCGTTTCGGTGGTAACCGAAGTAAGCCCCGCTTTTTTTGCGTAGTAAGCCTGAGCAACCGCACTGTTTAATTTATGCGAACCCGAAGTATTGTTTCCTTCGTGCTTATAATAAATTTCGGCAGGGGTATCTAAATATTTTTCAAGATAATACGCCCTGACAAGCGGAGCGGGACGATACATTTTGTAAAAATCCAAAATCTCGTCAGGGATAGGAATTTCCAAATCGGTTTGGTTTAATTCTTGGTCAATAACTTCACTGCAAAAAACCGAAGAAAGGTCTTCTTTCGTGCAAGGTTTTAAAGTTTTCGGGTTTAAAAACGGGTCGTGTTTTTCCTTCATTACAGCCTTAACGTTCAACCAACTTTTAGGCATTTCGTCTTCGGTAAGATATATTTTAGTAGGTATTTTTTTAGTATTCATAATATAATTTTCTCCTTTTTTACGTTTTTAATATTTTACACGATACACATTATCTAAACGCCATCGAAGGAAATAAACCTTATTCATAAAAATCTCCTTAAAAATCGTCTTTGTTTTTATGTCGTTCCGAACATTCTTTTATCATGCTGAGCGTAGCGAAGAATCTACTTTTTAGATACTTCGACAGGCTCGTTACACTCGCCTGCTCAGTATGACAGGGGG
>CAZMOQ010000093.1:0-4116 GCA_964568155.1 uncultured Clostridia bacterium
TTTTTAGATACTTCGACAGGCTTGCTACGCTCGCCTGCTCAGTATGACGGCGCCCAGAACACAACCTTTTGTCAGCACTTTGGCAAAACCAAAGTGCAAGACTTTTTGGTTGGTTTCTCCTTTTTCACGTAAATCTTTTGCTTTGCAAAATCTTTCCGTGAATTTTTTTAAATAATAATCTTTAGTCCTGTCATTCTTCTTCCCTTGTTATTCTGAGCGTTAGCGAAGAATCTAATTTTTAGATTCTCAGTCAGGCTCTTAATTAAAACCGTCTTATAATTACACGGTTTTAACTTTTTAGATATTTCGACAAGATAGAAAATAAAATCTTATCCAGTATATTTTACAATAAACAAATTAAAAAGACAAACGAAAACGCATCGTTTAACTAAAAAAGATGCGTTTAATAAATACTATGTGATGATAAAATTTAAACAAGTTAAATTTTAAGTTACTAATCGCAACTAACCACGATAAATCGTGGCATCACTGTTTGAAATTTTACTCGTTAGGTTTAAAGCCTGTGCTGTCTGCGGCGGTCGGGTCAACACCCACTAAAACGTTGTCCTTAGTTCTACTTCTTAAGGACGGAATAGGATTTTCTTCAGTTTCGTAACGGTAATCTTTGCCGTTTTTAGCAATATAATTTTTAATTACCGTATGCGAAGGAACACTGCTTACAGGCTCGTTCACGATTTTTTGATATGAAAAATACCGTGCGTTTTGTTTCAAATCCTTTATATTTTTATAATCGGTTTTATCGCCCGTAAACTGAACGGTATCGTTCAATATTCCTCTTACGTAACCGATATTTTCGTGTAAAGAAATCGGTTCCGGGAATTCGCCTTTATCCCCGATGACTTCGATATAATCCTTTTTATCGTACTTATTAAGCAAGTTTTTCGCAGCGTGTAAATGCGCTATTTCCATTATTAAATTTTCTTCCCAAATTTTTTTAATATATTTATCCGTTTCGGTTTCATAACACGACCAGTAAAGATAACATTCGGTATATTCATGCCATAAAGCCATTTCGAACCAACTTGCGTTGCTATCCATCAAACTGCCGTATTGAGTAACGTGTTCTTCTTCCACAAGGCAAATTTCTTCAAACAACTTTCTACCGTAATCGTTTTTATAAAATCCCGATAAATTCATATAATAATTCATAGTTTGCTGTTCGGCTGCGGTTATAATCATAGTATCGAGAACGGTTTGTTTTTCACGCTTACTAGTCGTTATATTGTATTTTACGTTATCTATGGGATGCCTGTGATGCGCAACGGTTGGTCTTGCAGGCATAATTTCCGTATATTTACCCACTAATTTCTCGGCTTTTATGCCGTCGTCGAATTCAAGCAAATCGGCATATCTGTATAAATGGTCGAAGTCTTCCAAAAGCGCAAAATCCAACGCCTGTTTAACGTAAAAATCCTTTTCTCTTTTTGCAAGTTCGGCTGTCAAATCCACTGCGAGTTGCTCGTAACCGATTGTGGTTTCAAGTTGAGTTTCGTCAACGGGTTTTAACATCGATAACTTTTGTTGCTGTTGTTTTTCAATAAAACGGCATAACGCTAAATTTTGCCTTAATTCTATATCGTCGGTATGCCGTTGAAAACAATGCGAAAACCAGTTTGCGTCGTATTCGGTTCCGTTCATCAAAATAATGCGTGTTTTCGTGTACGGGTCGGTTTGATTTTTGTCGTACGCTTTAGGATACAAATTTTTCCAGTTTGATAAAGTTTTTTCTATATCAACAGGTTTTTCTAAAAAAGGGTTCATAAATAAAATACCTCCGTTTGATATCTTAATTATGAACCCTTTAATATTTTTTATTCAGTTATTTTATAATTTTAAAACACTTTTTAGGTTTGCACTTTTTATGCTCGTTTTTAAGCGTTTTGCCTTTCGTAGTTCTACCTTCTATTGAAATATCTTCGGTATTCAATACGAACGAAGAATCTTCTTCTATAACCGAAATATCAAACGGATTTTGAACGAAACCGCCGTAAATCAATTTATCCCCGTCGGCAAGCGTGCATATTTTTATACCTTTACGATACCTAGCCATAGGCTCTATATCGAACATAAGTACACGCTTAAACAATCCGCTTTCGGTAATCGTTATAAATTCGCCGCCGTCGCCTATTTGAGAAACGAATATTATATTATCGTCGTCAGCCAAATTTATTCCTTTAACGCCGCCTGCAACCCTTCCTTGTACGGGAATATCGTCTTTTAAAGCATTAAGGCACAAGCCGTTTTCGGTTATATAAGCAATGGTCGTTTCGGGAATATCTTCTTCAACCCTTAAAACGGCGTCGCCGTCCTTAAGTTTTATTGCTTGATACATAGTCTTTTGCAAACTGTATTCAGCCCATTCGGTCTTTTTAATCAAACCGTCCTTAGTAAAGAACAATAAGTACCCTTGCGTATTTTCTTTAAGAACGAATGCGGAAACGGGATATTCGCCTGAAACCGCTTCTTTATGAATTTCCGTAAACTTAAACCCTTTATCCCTTAACTTACATTCGGGAACTATTTCCATATCCAACTTAAAGGCATTACCTTTATTAGTGAATGCTATTACGGTATCAGTGCTTAAAACGGGCAATGAGAATATTAAAGCGTCGTTAGCGTCCGACGGATTTTTATCGCTCATATTAAAGTTCTTTTCCGAAACTTTTTTGAACATTCCGCCGTTAGTTACCGCAACGACGAAATTTTTAACCGTCGTTTTTTCTTCTTCAGCTTCTTCCACTTTAACGTGTTTTTCGTCGCCGACTATCTTTGAACGCCTATCGTCTTTATACTTCTTTTTTATTTGCAAAAGTTCGGTCTTAACCACTTCCATTTGTAGTTTTTTGCTACCGATGATTGCGGTTAATTGCTTTATAAGTTCTTTTAATTGTTTTAATTCTTCTTCTAGTTTATAAACTTCGAGTTTTGTAAGCCTTGCTAATCTTAAATCCAAAATAGCGGTGGCTTGCGCATCAGAAAGCGAAAACTTAGTTCTTAAATTTGCTTTTGCTTCGGCAGTGTTTGCGCTGTTTTTTATGATTTTTATAACTTCGTCGATATTTTTTACGGCAATAATAAGACCTTCCAAAATATGCGCACGTTCTTTTGCCCTGTCAAGGTCGTACTTACTACGCCTTAAAATAACTTCTCTTTGATAATTTACGTAATAAGTCAAAATATCGAGCAAGCCCAACTGACGGGGTTTACCGTCGGCAATGGCAACCATATTTATACCGAAAGTACACTCTAAATCCGAAAATTTATAAAGTGCTTCGAGTATCTTTTTGGTATTTGCTTCCTTTTTAAGTTTTATTACCGCACGCATACCGTTTCTATCGGATTCGTCAACAACGTCCTGAACGTCGGCAAAAACTTCTTTCTTTTCTTCCTTAAGGTCGGCAATCTTTTTCAATAAAGTCGCCTTATTTACTTGATACGGCAATTCGGTGATTACGAAGTTAACCTTTCCGCCCTGTTCGTTTTCCACAGAAATTTTAGCACGCATCTTGATTTTACCCCGCCCCGTTTTATATGCGGCTTCGAGTTCTTCGCCTGCGATAACGTAACCGCCCGTAGGAAAGTCCGGACCTTTTATATACTTCATCATTTCTTTAAGCGAAATTTTAGGGTTGTCAATCAATGCGACCGTTCCGTCGATTACTTCGCCTAAATTGTGGGGCGGTATATTAGTTGCAAGTCCTACGGCAATACCGCTTGCGCCGTTTACCAAAAGATTAGGATATCTACCAGGAATAGTATCCGGTTCCAACAAACTATCGTCAAAATTAAGCGAAAAGTTTACGGTATCCTTATCAATATCCCTTAAAAGTTCAAGAGATAATGGTTCAAGTTTTGCTTCGGTATAACGATAAGCGGCGGCGGAATCCCCGTCGACCGAGCCGAAGTTACCGTGCCCGTTGATAAGAGTCATTCGCATATTGAAATCTTGCGCCATTCTTACCAAAGCGTCGTATACCGAACTATCGCCGTGCGGATGATATTTACCTAAACAATCACCGACGATTCTTGCGCATTTTTTATGCGGTTTATCGGGCGTTAAACCCATTTCGTACATAGAATATAAAATTCTGCGTT